>NZ_JBDJKU010000038.1:0-45560 GCF_039673015.1 Stenotrophomonas sp. TWI1409 | reverse complement strand
TTGGGGGGTGGGGGGCCGGGGGGCCGCCACCCTCTGGGGGTGTTGTTTTTTGCTGTGCCGGGCCCGGGCCCGGCACTACCAAGCCTGGGTAAATCACCCGGCGGCCAGCAACTGCGGCTGCAGCGCGCTGAAGATCCGCGCCAGCCGCTCCGCCCATGCCTGCTGCCCGGCGGCATCGGCGATCAGGTCCTGGCGGATCTCCAGTTCCACGTGCACCAGCCCGCGGCCTTCGCCATGCACCGGCACCGCGTAGTCGCTGGTGCTGCTGACTGAATAGGGTTCGTTGTCACCCACCACCAGGTCGCCTTCGTCGCGCAGTGCCTGCAGCAGTGCATGCGCAAAGCGCGTGTCCTGGTTGTACAGCACGCCGGCATGCCACGGCCGCTGCATGCCGTTCATCGCTGGCGTGAAGCTGTGCATCATCACCAGCAGGGTGGGGCGACCGGCATCGCGGCGTGCGTCCAGTTCGGCGTCGATGCGTGCGTGGTACGGCGCGTGGATCGCATCGATGCGCTGTTGCCGCTGTGCCACTGACAGACCGGCATTGCCCGGGACCACGGTGTGGTCGCTTACTTCCGGAATCAGCGTCGGCGAGGCCAGTGGGCGGTTGCAGTCGATCAGCAGCCGCGAATAGGTCTGTTCGATCGCCCATGCATCCAGCCGTTCGGCCAGTGCGCGGGTGGTGCCGGCAATGCCGATGTCCCAGCCGATGTGGCGGTCCAGTTCGACCTGTGGCAAGCCCAGGCCGGCGAGGGCGCGCGGCACCTGCTGGCCGGCGTGGTCGGCCAGCAGCAGGTACGGCGAAGCGCCCTGCGGCCGGTGAAGGGTGTAGATCGCCGGGTCGTCGGCGCCGAGCAGCGCCGGCAGCGCATGCAGGCCGGCGTCAGCCACGCGGGCGCCCGTCCAGGTGGTGCTCGATCATCCACAGGCCGGCCCAGAGCTTGGCGTCCAGCTCGTAGCCTTCGCCCATCTTCTGCACCAGCCAGGCCGCGGCCTCACTGCGTGGAATCTCGTGCACGGTGATGTCCTCGCTGTCATCACCGCCACCTTCGCCGATCCGGCGCAGGCCGGTAGCGCGTACGAAGGCGATCTTCTCGCTGCTGGCGCCGGACGACGTCGGGCCGATCATCAGCACTTCGGCGTGATCGGCGGTCCAGCCGGTTTCTTCTTCCAGTTCGCGCACGGCCGAGACTTCAATCGATTCGCCGGCGTGGATGTCGCCGACCAGGCCGGCCGGCATCTCGATGGTGGGTGCCTGCAGCGGCACGCGGAACTGCTCGACGAACAGCACCTTGTCCTCCGGGGTGACGGCGATGATGATGGCGGCCAGGCCACCGGCGTGGGTACGTTCGCTGTATTCCCAGGTGCCGCGCACCAGCATGCGCTGGTACTTGCCTTCATAGACGACACGCGGGGCTTCGGTGTTGCGCTGGCTCATGCGGGCTCGCTGGAATTGGAAAAGGATGGAGTGGGAACGGGGTCGGCCACACCGGCGGCATCGAACAGCCGGCGGCGGGTCATCGGGCCGAAGCGCAGGGTCTGGCACAGGCCACCGAGCAGCTCCGGGTCGGCCGCCTGGCGCAGCAGACCGGGTTGGCTGCCGTCCAGCGGCGCGTCCAGCGCGATGGTGGTCAGCTGGCGCCAGAGCTGGGCGTGCTCGCGCTGTTCGCGCAGGCGCACCGCCATCTGTGCCGCGCCGCGCAGGCGCAGGAACGGCACTTCGTCCAGGCGTTCGTACAGCGCATCCATGCTGCCGAAGTGGGCCAGCAGCACGGCGGCGGACTTGCTGCCGACACCACTGACACCGGGAATGTTGTCCACCGCATCGCCGCACAGTGCCAGGTAATCGGCGATCTGGTGCGCGTGCACGCCGTGCCGCGCCTTCACTCCGGTTACGTCCCAACGCTGGTTGCGTGCGTAGTCCCACTGCTCGTCGTGATCCAGCAGCAGCTGCGACAGGTCCTTGTCGGCGGAGATGATCACCCCGCGGTGGCTGCCACGGTGCACGTGCAGGGCGCTGCCGATCAGGTCATCGGCTTCGTATTCGTGGTGGGCAAGCACCGCAAGGCCCAACGCCGCGCACAGCGCCTTGCAGTGTACGAACTGGCGCTTGAGCGCTTCCGGCGCCGGGTCCCGATTGGCCTTGTAGGCAGGGTACAGGCGATGGCGGAAGCCGCTGTCGAGCGCTTCGTCGAAGGCGATGGCGATGTGCTGGGGGCGCTCGCGCTCCAGCAGGTCCAGCAGGAAGCGGGCGAAGCCGTGCACGGCGTTGGTCGGCCAGCCCTGCGCGTCCTGGAACTGGTCTGGCAGCGAATGCCAGGCGCGGAACACGTAGATGCTGGCATCAACCAGGTACAGCGACGGCGGCGGAGCCGGCAGGGTCATGCCGGTGGCGTCCAGTCGCGCAGCAGGGCCGCCGGATCGGGGCGCTCGCGTTCGGGTACATCGGCCTTGGGCGTGCCAATGTGGATGAAGCCGGCGATGCCTTCGCCTTCGGCCAGGCCCAGATGTGCCTGCACGACCGGGTCGAAGGCCATCCATGCAGTCAGCCACTGCGCACCGAAGCCCAGCGCCTGCGCGGCCTGCAGCAGGGCGAAGCAGACGCAGCCGGCGGTCATCAGCTGTTCCTGTTCGGGCACCTTCGGGTCCGGGCGCGGGCTGGC
Source organism: Stenotrophomonas sp. TWI1409 (assembly GCF_039673015.1). Lineage (NCBI taxonomy): Bacteria > Pseudomonadati > Pseudomonadota > Gammaproteobacteria > Lysobacterales > Lysobacteraceae > Stenotrophomonas > Stenotrophomonas sp. TWI1409. Next base: position 42,897 of record NZ_JBDJKU010000038.1, on the reverse strand, counting down.
GACCACCACGATCACCAGCGGCGCATGGCTGAAACGCTGGCGGTCCTTCTCGAATACCGCCTCGCCGGCATGCGGGTCGCGCTGGCGGCTGCGCTCGGCCAGGAAGTCGCCCAGAGTGTGACGTGCATCGCCGGCAATCTTCAGGAAGCGGAACGGTACGCGCTTGCCGTGGTCGGGCACGCGCACGGCCGAGGCCAGCATGCGCTGCAGGGTGGCTGGATCCGGTCCGGGCTCGCCCAGTTGCCGCGAGGGCACCGAGCGGCGGGCATCCAGGGCAAGCAGGGCAGCGGGGTCGGGCATGGAGTCTGAACCGGTCATCACGGGTGTTTGATTATAGTCGGGGTGGTCAATGACGCCGTCTGTGTCGCGTCCCGCCCCTGAATATCAAACTGTGATGAACATCATGCCACTGGCGGGAAAGGGACGACCGCTTCCTCTCGCCTCGTGGGCCTCGCACGGCTTACGATATCTATCTTGCCGGGCCGCCGGTCATGAGGTTTGAAGTGAGGACTGTTTCACTGTCCGTGACGGGCTGGCCGGCCTACCATCGACGTACCGGCACATGGGGTGTGCCGGCCGTCGCGATGTCCATGCTGTCTGTCGTACCAGAGAAGGTGGGGAGCCTTCCCGAATGATGAGCGCGCCCACACCGATGGGATCGCCGGGCCGTGACCCGGTCCAGCTTCAGCGTGCCCGGGACATGGTCCTGCCGGCGCTGTGCCAGGCGTTCGGGGCCGCACTGGCGCGTTTCGACGATGCACTGTTCGACCGCGCCGGCAATGCTGGCTCGTCGCAGCTGCTGTTCCTGGATGCGATGCGCGAGCTGCGCCGTCGCCGTGAGGACATCGCCGCCGCCTTCGCCGGCCACCTGCAGCGGGCCTGGGATGCACTGGCCAGTGGCGAGCCGTTGTCGGCCGAAGCCACCCTGTCCGGGCCGGCCGAGGATGGCCTGAGCCTGCTGGCTGAACATGTACTGGAATCGCGGCTGGCGGTGCGCAATTTCGCCACCGTGCTGCTGCGTGACTTCAAGCCGGTGCTGGCGCGGCTGGACCGCCGCCTCGGCCGCCTGATCGGCGGCGCCGAGCTGGACGCCGACCACAACCCGGTCAGCCCCGAACACCTGGGCGTGGCCATCCATGAGGCCTTTGCCGGCTGCGAACTGGCGCCGGAAGTGCACCTGGTGCTGATCAAGCTGTGCGAGCGCGACCTGCGCGCGCCGGTGGGCCGCATCTACGAGAAGCTGGACGAGCAGCTGGCCGCCGCTGGCGTGATGTCGCAGATGGGGGCGCCGCGGCGTCCACTGTCTGCCGCGCCCGACCCGCGCATGGCGCCCGGGTCGGACGATCTGGTCGAGCCGCGCCACGCGGCGGGCTTCGAATCCGAATTCAGCGATGATGAACAGGCCGCGCCGGCCTGGGCACAGCGCTTCGCTGCGCGCTGGTCCGAGCGCCGTGGCCACATGCAGCAGCACCTCGGGAGCGAGGATGCCGGCAACGGCGAGGCGTATGCCGGCCAGCAGGGAATGCTGCTGGAGGCCCTGCATGAGCTGCTGCAGCAGACCCGTCACGTTCGCGAGGACGCCACCTCGGCAGCGCAGGTCGCGGTCGGCCAGCACCGCCCGTTGAGCCAGCGCGAGATGATGTCGGTGCTGTCGCTGCTGCAGGCCACGCCCAGCGCCACCCTGCGTGCGGCCATCGGCGAGGACGGCGAATCACTGGCGCAGCGGCTGAAGAGTGAAGTGCTGTCCAGCGCCACCCGTCTCGGCGTCGATCCTGGCCAGACCCGGCTGGACCCGCAGGACGAAGATGCGATCGATCTGGTCGGCATGCTGTTCGACGTGATGCTGGACGAACGCGAGCTGGAGGGCCGTTCGCGCGAGTTGATCGGCCGCCTGGTGGTGCCCTTCGTCAAGGTGGCGATGCTCGACCGCCGCATGTTCGTGCAGAAGACCCACCCGGCCCGCAAGCTGCTCAACTCGCTGGCCGAAGCCTGCGAGGGCAATACCGGCGAAAGCCAGGCCGAGCGCATGCTGATGGCCAAGGTCGAGGAAATCATCGAGCGCCTGGTGGCTGAGTTCAACGAGAACCTGGCGATCTTCCTGACCCTGGAAGAAGAATTCCGCGAGTTCCTCGTGCAGCACCGCCGCCGCGTGGAAATCGCCGAGCGCCGCGCCGCCGAAACGCAGCGCGGCCAGGAGAAGCTGGAAATGGCCCGCAGCCGGGCCGGTGCCGAACTGGATCGCCGCATCGGCGATGCCACCCTGCCGCCGGCCATCGCTGAGTTCCTGCGCCAGCCATGGCAGCACCACCTGACCCTGGCGCTGCTGCGCGAGGGCGAGGAGGGCGCGTCGGTGGCCGAGGCACTGAGCCTGGCTGACGGCCTGCTGGAGGAAGTGGCCGAGGCCCGCCGCCAGATCGTCGGCAAGCCGTGGCTGCAGGCCTGGCAGCCGGTGCTGGCCAAGGTATTTGCCAGCGTCGGCGTGCACGGCGATGCCGCCACCGGTGCCATCGACGCCCTGCACGACACCCTGCAGGGCATTGCGGAATCGCGACCGGAACTGCAGCGCGCGCTGCCGGAGCTGCCGCAGGTCGCCTTGCCGGCGCCGCCGGTGGCTGAGTCGCCAGCGGTGGAGCTCGGCGGGCAGATCGACGCCGACGATTTCGACAACGCCGACGCCGACCGCTTCCGACGCATGGAAATCGGCAACTGGCTGGACTTCGTCGACAAGGACGGCAAGGTGCAGGCCGGCAAGCTGTCCTGGGTCAGCCCGATTTCCTCGCGCCTGCTGTTCGTCAACCGCCGCGGCGTGCGCTTCTGCGTGGCCTCGCCGGAAGAACTGGCGGTGATGGTGCGGCTGGGCCGCCTGCGCGCCCACGTCGACGATGGCGCCTTCGACAGCGCGATGCAGGGTGTGATCGATCGGCTGGACCCGGGCAGCGCAACACTGCACTGAGCCGTGGCCGCCTGCTAGGATCGGGAAAACTCACCGATCAGCGGGGACCTGCATGGCCGTGGCGTTGCTGGGGATCAAGGAGACTGCGCCGGGCGAACGGCGCGTGGCGTTGACGCCGGAAACCGCGCGCAAGCTCGGTGCCTTGGGCATCACTGTCTGGTATGAGGCCGGCGCCGGTCTGGCGGCGGGATTTACCGATGCTGCCTATGACGACGCCGGTGCACGTGTGTTCGATGTAGGTCGCTGGGCCGAGATCGATATCCTGCTGTGCGTGCAGGCACCGCCGGTGGCGGTGCTGGAGCAGCTCAAGCCCACTGCCAGCGTGGTCGGCCTGCTGACCCCGGCCAGCGATCCGGCGCTTGCGGCATTGGCCGCTGGCGACCGCCTGCACCTGTTCCCACTGCAGCAGCTGCCGCGCACCACCCGCGCGCAGGCGATGGATGTACTCAGCTCGCAGGCCGGCATGGCCGGTTACAAGGCGGCACTGATCGCGGCCGAGCGTGCGCCGCGTTTCTTCCCGATGCTGACCACCGCCGCCGGTACCGTGCGCCCGGCCAAGGTGCTGGTGATCGGTGCCGGTGTGGCCGGTCTGCAGGCCATCGCCACCGCGCGTCGTCTCGGTGCACAGGTGGAAGGTTTCGACGTGCGCCCGGAAACCCGCGAGCAGATCCAGTCGCTGGGCGCGCGCTTCCTTGATCTTGGTGTGAGTGCAGCCGGTGAAGGCGGCTATGCGCGTGCGTTGACCGATGAGGAACGCGCCGAGCAGCAGCGCCGGCTGGCCGACCACCTGCGCAGCGTGGATGTGGTGATCTGCACGGCAGCGGTACCGGGGCGACCGGCGCCGACGATCGTGACTGCCGCGATGGTGGAAGGCATGGCCACCGGCAGCGTCATTGTCGATCTGGCGGCAGAGAGCGGCGGCAACTGCGCACTGACCCAGCCGGGGCAGTGCATCGAACATCAGGGCGTGACCATCGATGGCCCGCTTGGCCTGGCCAGCCGCGGCGCGACCCAGGCCAGCGAGATGTACGCGCGCAACCTGCTCAACTTCGTCGCCTTGTTCGTGCGCGAAGGGGAGCTCAGTTTCGACTGGGACGACGAGTTGCTGGCGAAGACACGCTGGCAGGCGTGAGCCGGTAGCGCCGGTTGCCTTCCCGGTAGATCCACGCCATGCGTGGAGGAACGGCCCAGCGTGCGGACCAGGGTCCGCACCCACCCTGCGGATGCCGGCGTTACCGCGGCTTCGCCGGCGGCGGGTTGTCGCGCACCCAGTCCTTGCGTTGTTCCGGCGTCATCTGCGACCAGCGCTCGCGCAGGGTGTCGCGCTGTTCCGGCGGCATGTTCCGCATCTGACCGAACAGGGCCCGGGCCTGCTCACGCTGTTCCGGGTTCATGTGCTCGAAGCGGCGCAGGCCACGGCGGGCCTTGTCGCGCTCCTCCGGGCTCATCGACTGCCAGCGCTGGCCATGCGAAAGCATGCGCTGGCGCTGGCCGGCATCGGCGCTGTTCCAGCGGTCGCGCAGCGGCGCCAGCAGGGATTCGCGCTGCGCTTCGCTCAGGTGTTCCCACGCCGGCAGCGGTGCGGCCGGCGCAGGGCGTGCGGCAGGGGCGGGCGCGGCGCTCTGCGCCAGGGCCGGGAAGGCCGGCAGCAGCAACAGGGTCATCAGCAGGGGCAGGGTGTGCAGTCGGGACATGATTCACTCCATCGCCAGGTCGGTATCGCCCAGCCACAGGTACAGATCGGGATTTTCGTCGTAGAGCGCGCTGTTGTCTTCCGCCGAGGCAAGCACAGGTGCCGGCGCAGGGCCCGTCAGGGTGCCGTGGCCGGTGAACTGCAGGCCGATACCCAGTGCCACCACCAGTGAACAGGCACTGGCCAGCCACCAGCGCCAGCGCCCGCGATGGGCGGCCGTGGCGCCGTGGCGAGCCTGGCGCAGCCGGGCCAGCGTTGCCGGCGACAGCGCGTGCAGCGACTGCGCGTGCAGGCTGCGCAGGGTGTCATCGGAAGGCAGGGAGCGGTTCACGGGTGGGTCTCCAGATAATCCTGCAGCGCCTGGCGGGCGCGTGCCAGATGGGTTTTTACCGCGCCTTCGCTGCAGCCCATGGCGCGGGCGGTGGTGGCCCCGTCCAGGTCCTGCAGCACGCGCAGGGTGAAGGCCTCGCGCTGGCGGGCGGGCAGGCGGCGCAACGCGTCCACCAGCTGTTGGTACTGCTGGCGCTGTTCGTGCGCCTGTGCCGGGTCCGGGCCGGGGTCGGCCCAGTCGATCTCGCCGCCGTCGGCGTCCTGGTTGTCGCGCCAGAACGGCAGTCGGAAGCGGCGCCGGCGCTGCACGTCGATCACGCGCCGGCGCAGGATGCTCCAGAACAGCGGGGCCCATTCGGCAGCAGGCTTGTCGGCGTAGTCCAGCATGCGCAGCAGCGCGTCCTGCACCGCGTCCATGGCGTCTTCGCGCTGGCGCAGGCCGGCCTCGGCGAAGCGGAACGCGCGCGGGCCAACACTGGCCAGGAACGCCTCCAGCGACGCCGGCAGGGCATCGGTCTCGGCGCTCGGGGGGACGGGGCTGCTCACCAGCACAGGGTACGGTTCCTCGCTCGGGGTCACCATCGACAACGCGTGAGCGCGGCTTCGGTTGACGCCGGGCGCGCACCGGGTTCAGCCCATGGTTATGATGGGACGACGAAGACAGAGCAGGAGCGTTGCCGGTGAGTGACGGGTTCGTAGCGCTGTACATCTTCATGCTGGCAGCCATCGCCGGCCACGTGATCATTTCGCGGGTGCCGGTGATCCTGCATACCCCGCTGATGTCGGGCTCCAACTTCATCCACGGCATCGTGCTGATCGGTGCAATGGTGGTGCTGGGGCACGCGCAGACACCGCTGGAGAAAGCTCTGGGCTTCCTCGCCGTGGTGCTTGGTGCTGGCAACGCCGCCGGTGGCTACGTGGTCACCGCGCGCATGCTGGAAATGTTCAAGCCGAGCGCGCCCAAGGGCGGCAAGGACGAGCCGAAGGAGCCGCAGGCTTGAACATCAGCACCGTCGAACTGCTCGATTGGCTGGTCAAGGCCAGCTACCTCGTCGCCGCCACGCTGTTCCTGCTGGGCCTGCAGCGCATGGCCTCGCCGCTGACCGCGCGCAGCGGCATCCGCTGGGCCGGGCTGGGCATGCTGCTGGCCACGGTGGCGACTTTCTTCCTGCCCGAACTGCATAACGTGCCGCTGATCCTGGTGGCGCTGCTGCTGGGCGCGGGCCTGGCCTGGTGGTCGGCCGGCAAGGTTGCCATCACCGACATGCCGCAGATGGTGGCGCTGTACAACGGCATGGGCGGCGGCTCGGCCGCGGCCATCGGTGCAGTGGAACTGCTGCGCTACGCCTTCCTCGCCAACCGTGATACCAGCCACTGGAGCGCACAGGCGCTGGCCGACCTCGCTGCCCGCCAACCCTCGGGCATGGTGCTGCTGCTGGCGGTGGTCGGCGCGGCCATCGGTGCGGTGTCGCTGTCCGGCTCGGTGATTGCCTGGGCCAAGCTCGATGGCCGCCTGGACAAGCGGGTGACCTGGCCGGGCCAGCAGGTGATGAACCTGCTGGTGGCACTGGCGGTGGTGGTGCTGGCGATCATCGCGGCCAGCACGCTCAACACCTGGGCGATCGTCGCGTTCTTCGTGCTGGCACTGGCACTGGGCGTGCTGATGACGCTGCCGATCGGTGGCGCCGACATGCCGGTGGTGATCTCGCTGTACAACGCGCTCACCGGCCTGGCGGTGTCGTTCGAAGGCTATGTGCTGGGCAACGAGGCGCTGATCATCGCCGGCATGATGGTCGGCGCGGCGGGCATCCTGCTGACCCGGCTGATGGCCAAGGCGATGAACCGGCCAATCCGCAACGTGTTGTTCTCCAACTTCGGCGGCGGCGGCGTCGGCGGCGAAGCGCAGGCGATCACTGGCGCGCAGAAGCCGATTGAAGCGTCGGACGTCGCGGCGATGATGGCCTACGCCGAACGCGTGGTGATCGTGCCCGGTTATGGCATGGCGGTGGCGCAGGCCCAGCACAAGATCTGGGAGCTGGCGCAGCGGTTGGGCCAGCGCGGGGTGAAGGTGAAGTTCGCGATCCACCCGGTGGCTGGGCGCATGCCTGGGCACATGAACGTGCTGCTGGCCGAAGCGGGTGTGCCCTACGACCTGATCGCCGACATGGACGACATCAACCCGGAATTCGCCAACACCGATGTGGTGCTGGTGATCGGTGCCAACGACGTGGTCAATCCGGTGGCACGTACCGACCCGGCCAGCCCGATCTACGGCATGCCGGTGCTGGATGTGGTCAACGCGCGCAACGTGGTGGTGATCAAGCGCGGCAAGGGCACCGGTTTTGCCGGCATCGAGAATGCGCTGTTCTACGCCGACAACACCCGCATGCTGTACGGCGATGGTGCGGAAGCGGCGGCCTCGCTGGTGAGCGAACTGAAGGCGCTCGACGGCGGGCATTGAGCGGCGGCTGCATCGGGTAGGTGCGGACCTTGGTCCGCACGCATTTGCCGGCCAGCGGCCGGCACTACCCCCATCCACGCATGGCGGCTGCGCCCGGTAGGTGCGGACCTTGGTCCGCACGCTTCTGCCGGCCAGCGGCCGGCACTACCTGCCGGTGGGTCAGCGCGCCAGCCAGGCGCCCACGGCCAGGCCCAGGGCCAGCCACAGCCATTCCATCGCGCCGTTGGCGAGGGTGATCAGGGTCCACGCCAGGTGCGGGCCCATCCGCAGGGTGGCGTCCCACAGGTCCAGCCCGATCGAGCCGCCCATCCACGCGCTGGCGATGGCCCAGTTGGCCACGGCCGCCACCAGCAGGGTGCCCAGCACGACCAGGGCGATGCGCAGCCGGCCCGGGCCCAGCGTGCCCATGCGCAGCATGAACACCAGTTCCAGGGCGGTCAGTACCGCCATCCAGCCGACCTGCCGGCCGGTCATCAGCGCCAGCATCATCCAGGCGAGGGGAGCAACAAGCAGACCCAGCAACAGCATGATGGGCCAGAGCCAGGTCACGGTCCTGGCACGCGCGGCATTGGAGGACATCGAAGCTCCCTGAAGATCACCCACAGGATACTGTGGTTTGCCGCAGTGCACCGGCGACGGCAGGGCGGCTGGGCTAGAATGCCGTCTTGCGTGGCCTTGGCCACGGCCCCATATCGGTCCCCATGTATTCCCGTAGCAGCGAACCTGTCCACTTCGAACGCGATTGCGAGGCCGTGATGGTCCCGCAGGGCGACACCGTGACCCTGCCCGCCGGCAGCTATGGGTACATCACCCAGGCGCTGGGCGGCAGTTATTCGGTGTTCGTCGAGGGCAACCTGTTCCGCATCGCCGGCAAGGACGGCGACGCCATCGGCAAGGAGGCACCGGCACCGCTCGAGCTGCCGGCTGACGCCACCGATGAACAGGTGGAACAGCTGGTGTGGCAGCAGCTGCGCACCTGCTTTGATCCGGAAATTCCGGTGAACATCGTCGAACTGGGCCTGGTCTACGAGGTCGAGATCAAGCACCTGGACGAAGGCAAGCGCGAGATCGACGTGAAGATGACCCTGACCGCACCGGGCTGCGGCATGGGCGAGATCCTGGTCGACGACGTGCGCAGCAAGCTCGAAATGATTCCGACGGTGGCCGAGGCCGACGTCGACCTGGTGTTCGACCCGCCGTGGAACCAGCACATGATGTCCGAGGCGGCCCGGCTCGAGACCGGCATGCTTTGACCCACGGCCCGCAGTGACGCGGGCCGGGCATTACCCGCAACCAGAACAGGAAATCTCCGGTGTCCCAGTCCATTCCCAGCTTCGCCGTCACCCGTTCGGACCACCCGCGCAGCGCTGAAGAGCGCGCCCAGATCCTGGAGAAGCCGGGTTTCGGCCTGCACTTCACCGACCACATGGTGGAAGTGCGCTGGGACAAGGACACCGGCTGGCACAACGCCAACGTGCGCGCCTACGGTCCGCTGCAGCTGGACCCGGCCGCGGCCGTGCTGCACTACGGCCAGGAAATCTTCGAGGGCATCAAGGCCTACCGCCATGCCGACGGTTCGATCTGGACCTTCCGCCCGGATGCCAACGGCCGTCGCCTGCAGCGTTCGGCGCAGCGCCTGGCGCTGCCGGAACTGCCGGTGGAGATCTTCGTTGAATCGCTGAAGCAGCTGATCGCCGTCGACAGCGCCTGGGTGCCGTCGGCCGATGAGTCGAGCCTGTACTTCCGTCCGTTCATGATCGGCGACGAAGCCTTCCTCGGCGTGCGCGGCGCGCACAAGGCCGGCTACTACGTCATCGCCAGCCCGGCCGGCCCGTACTTCGCCAAGGGCGTCGCCCCGGTGTCGATCTGGCTGTCCACCGAATACGCACGTGCAGCCAAGGGCGGCACCGGTGCTGCCAAGTGCGGTGGCAACTACGCGGCTTCGCTGCTGCCGCAGCAGAAGGCGCAGGCACAGGGCTGCTCGCAGGTGCTGTTCCTCGACCCGGTCGAAGGCAAGTACCTGGAAGAACTGGGTGGCATGAACGTGTTCCTGGTCTACAAGGACGGCACGCTGGTTACCCCGCAGCTGTCCGGCAGCATCCTCGAAGGCATCACCCGCGAGAGCATCCTGCAGCTGGCCCGCGACCGCGGCATGAAGGTCGAAGAGCGCAAGGTCACCATCGATGAGTGGAAGCAGGGTGTGACCTCGGGCGAGATCGCCGAAGTGTTCGCCTGCGGTACCGCTGCGGTGGTCACCCCGATCGGCCAGCTGAAGGGCGAAGGCTTCTCGGTGGGCGACATCAACGCACCGGCCGGCGAAGTGACCATGTCGCTGCGCAAGGAACTGACCGACATCCAGTACGGCCGCCTGCCGGACCGCCACAACTGGCTGGTCAAGCTGGGCTGATCGCCCGCGTTGAACCGGTAGCGCCGGGCCATGCCCGGCGGCGCTTCTTGAAAGCCCGTCCCAGTGACGGGCTTTCTGCGTTGTGGGCCCGCCCGTCGACCGCAGCAGGCGGGCGCTTGACGCAAATAGGTTTGCACTGCAAACTAAATTCAAGCGACCCCGATGGAGCGTGTCATGCAGCAGCCGTCCGTCATTGATCCTTCCTCGCGCCTGCAGGCGCTGACCCGTGAATATTCGCGGTACTCGCGAAGTGCCGGGGGCCTGTCGGCGATGGCAGGCGGCATTGCCTGCCTGGCCTCGTTCCTTGCCGGCGCGCTGCTGCCGACCACCCTGGCGCTGCGCATCGTGCTGATTGCCGTGCCGGTGCTGTGGATCGTCGGCAAGCAGTGGCTGGCGCGCCGCTACTACCAGCGCCTGGGCCAGGTCGAGGAGCAGGTCACGCCGGCAGAACGCAACTTCCAGCGCTTCTTCATCGCCTTCACCGCGCTGGTAAGCGTGCTGGTGATCGGCAGCGTGCTGACCCGGCTGGCGCCGATGGGCGAACTTCCCTGGAACCTCCGCGCCATTGGCTACCTGGCCGTGGTGGCGCTGCTGCCCTGGGTGGTGTGGCGCTGGCTGCGTACGCCGCTGGAGTTCATCGTGGGCGTGTTCCTGCTGTGCCAGGCCGCGCTGGCCTTCACCGGGCAGGCGTATGGCTTCGGTCCGAGCACCGCCGTGTTCCCGCTGGCATCCATCGCACTGATCGTGGTCGGCTGGCGCGACCATCAGCGCTTCCAGCGGCTACAGGTGGAGATGCGCGCGTTCATGGCGGCGCGGACGAACGTCGAATGACCCAGCTGCCTGATTCCAGAGCGCTGCTCCAGCTCGACCGCTTGATCCACGAGCCGGCACGCCTGCTGATCCTGTCGATCCTGGCAGGTGCCGAATCCGCCGAGTTCGGCTTTGTCGAACATCTCAGCGGGTTGAGCAAGGGCAACCTCTCCAGCCATCTGAGCAAGCTGGAGGCTGCTGGACTGGTCGCCATCGACAAGTCGTTCCGCGGCAAGCGCCCACTGACCACCCTGCAGTTGACGCCGATGGGCCGCACTGCCCTGGCCGAGTACCGCACACAGCTGGCGGCGATCGTTGCCGGCATTCCCGATCCGGATCGAAAGGACGCCTGACATGACATTGCTCCCGCGCCTGTTTGCAGTTCTGGTCGTTTCCTTCTCTGCCCTCATCGGCGCGGCCGCGGCCGCAGATCCGCGCCAACAGGGAGCCACGCTGACCACGCGGTTCTACGAAGGGCACATCGACGCCCTGTGGGAACGGATGACGCCGCAGATGCAGGCGGGGCTGCAGTCCCCGCAGAGCCTGGTGGCGCTGCGCGAGCAGGTGCTGGCGGGCTGGGGCGCAGAAACCGAGCTGGTCAGTGAGAAGGTCGAGAAGGTTGATGGATTCGACACCTATCTGCGGCAGGCGCGTTTCGCCAGGAGCCCGGCCATCATCCAGATGCTGTGGGCCATCGATGCCGACGGGCGGATTGGCGGCTTCTACATCCGCCCGCTACAGACCACGCCGCCGCAGGCCGCAGCGAGCGGGTTCCTCGACTACCAGACCCGCACACGGCTGCAACTGCCGTTCGACGATGAGTACTTCGTGTTCTGGGGCGGGCGCAGTGTCGAACAGAACTACCATGCGGCCCATGCCGGCCAGCGCTTCGCGCTGGATCTGCTGGTGGTCCGCGATGGCCGGTCGCACCGTGGCGATGGCCTGCGCAACGATGATTACTACTGCTTCGGTCGCCCGATCCTCGCGCCCGCCGACGGCACGGTGGTGGACGTGATCGAGGGTGTCGCCGACAACGTGCCGGGCCAGATGAATGCCGCCCAGCTCACCGGTAACCGCGTCATCCTCGACCACGACAACGAGGAATACTCGGTGCTGGCGCACCTGCGCCAGGGCAGTGTGCGTGTGGCGCAGGGACAGGCTGTCCGCAGCGGCGCGCACCTCGGTGACTGTGGCAACAGCGGCAACTCCTCCGAGCCGCACCTGCACTACCAGCTGCAGGCAGGGCCCGTGTTCGGTGTCGGCGAAGCGCTGCCGGCACAGTTCTCCGGTTATGTGGCCGATGACCAGCCGGTTGCACGCGGCGAGCCGGTCAAAGGTCAGCGGATCCGGCCGGCGCGCCTCCCGCAGGCAAAGTAGTCAGCGCGTCCGACGCGATGGGCAGGCACGCCGCGGGCACGCTGCGCCGTCGTTGGTGTCAGCAGTGGACGCCGATGTCGGCAAAGTCATCGCAGGACATGTGATGACCCAGTCAGGTGCGTGCAGGGCAGGAGAAAGTTCCTTCACCTTCACAAACCCTCGACCCGAAAAGTCTCAGAACGAACATTTCATCTTGCTGAAAAGACGCTGAAAATCTTGTGGTGTCCGGTTTTGGTCATTAGCGTCATCTGCACGGCGGATCGTTAGGGGGATCCGCTGGCTCGCCGGACTTCGAACCTCGCCAACGCAAGCCAGCCCAGGGTTCGGGCCGGTGCTTCTGCCGATTCCGGCATTCACACCACAAGAAAGGGAAATACGATGTCCCAGGTAACGCAACCGCGTGTGCGTCGAGTGTGGGTGGTCCTTGGTGCGTCCGTTCTGTCATCGCTGCTGCTGGCCACGCCTGCGCTGGCCGGTGATGTCCAGCTCAGCGGCCTGCAGTCCGCACAGACCCACCAGCGTTTCATCGTGAAGTACCGCGACGGCAGCGCGCCGGTGGCCAACACCACCGCACTGGCCTCTTCGCTGAAGAGTGCCGCCGCCGGCCTGGCCAGCAGCCAGGGCCGCGCGCTGGGCCTGCAGCAGGTCCGCAAGCTGGCCGTCGGCCCGACCCTGGTCAGGACCGATCGTCCGCTCGACCAGGCCGAATCCGAGCAGCTGATGCGCAAGCTGGCCGCCGACCCGAACGTGGAATACGTTGAAGTCGACCAGATCATGCGTGCCACGCTGACCCCGAACGACACCCGCTTCAGCGAGCAATGGGGCTTCGGCACCTCCAATGCCGGCATCAACATCCGGCCGGCCTGGGACAAGGCCACCGGCACCGGTGTGGTCGTGGCGGTGATCGACACCGGCATCACCAATCACGCCGACCTCAATGCCAACATCCTGCCGGGCTACGACTTCATCAGTGATGCGGCGATGGCGCGCGACGGCAACGGCCGCGACAACAACCCGAACGATGAGGGCGACTGGTACGGCGACAACGAGTGCCAGGCGGGCTACCCGGGTTCGAACTCCAGCTGGCACGGTACCCACGTGGCCGGCACGGTAGCGGCGGTGACCAACAACAGTACCGGCGTGGCAGGTACTGCGTTCAACGCCAAGGTCGTGCCGGTGCGCGTGCTCGGCAAGTGCGGCGGTTACACCTCCGACATTGCCGACGCGATCGTGTGGGCGTCCGGCGGCAGCGTCAGCGGCGTGCCGGCCAATGCCAATCCGGCCGAGGTCATCAACCTCTCGCTGGGCGGCGGCGGCAGCTGTTCGACCACCTACCAGAACGCGATCAATGGCGCTGTCGGGCGTGGCACCACCGTGGTGGTCGCCGCCGGCAACAGCAACACCAACGTGTCCTCGTCGGTGCCGGCCAACTGCCCGAACGTGATCGCAGTGGCGGCCACGACCTCGGCCGGTGCGCGTGCCAGCTTCTCCAACTATGGCAACGGCATCGATATCTCGGCACCGGGCCAGGGCATCCTGTCCACCCTCAACAGCGGCACCACCACCCCGGGCAGCGCCAGCTACGCTTCGTACAACGGCACCTCGATGGCAGCACCGCACGTGGCCGGCGTGGTCGCGCTGATGCAGTCCGTAGCCCCGAGCCCGCTGAGCCCGGCGCAGGTGGAGAGCATCATCAAGAGCACTGCACGTCCGCTGCCGGGCGCCTGCTCGGGAGGCTGCGGCGCCGGCATCATCGACGCCGACGCGGCCGTGGCTGCGGCGATCAACGGTGGCGGCCCGAACCCGGGTGGCAACGTCCTGCAGAACAACGTTCCGGTCACCGGCCTCGGCGCTGCCAGCGGCGCTTCGCTGAGTTACACCGTGAACGTTCCGGCCGGCAGCACCCAGCTGCGCGTGGCGATCAGTGGCGGCAGCGGTGATGCCGACCTGTACGTGCGCCAGGGCAGTGCCCCGACCGATACCGCCTACACCTGCCGCCCGTACCTGAGCGGCAACAGCGAGACCTGCACCATCAACAGTCCGGCTGCCGGCACGTGGTATGTGCGGGTGAAGGCCTACAGCACCTTCTCGGGCCTGACTCTCAACGCCCAGTACTGAGCCCAAGCCCCTCTCCATGGGCACGCCCCGGCTCCGGCCGGGGCGTTTTTGCATGGGGACGCGCGGTGATACGAGCCGCCGCGTCGTGGTGGGTGCCGACCTTGGTCGGCACGCTGTTCCTCACACCGATTCGAAGCGGTTCGCGGCCACGTTCTTGCGCACGTGCTGCGGGTCGAAAATCCGCCCGTTCATCGCGATGTACACGCCGCTCGGCAGCGACTGCACCGCACCGATCGCGCAGCCGATGTTGAACTCCGCATCCGAGCCGCGGAAACGCGCCGGGCTCAGCGCGCCGGTCATCACGATGGTCTTGTCCGGGATCGTCGCCAGCACCTGGCCGGTCTGCACCATCGAATCGGTGCCGTGGGTCACCAGCACGTGGCGGGTCGGCTGCGCGGCGATGGTGGCGCGGATCAGTTCGCGGTCCTCATCGTTGATGTGCAGCGAATCCTTGCGCAGGATCGGAATCACGTTGAAGCGGAACGTCACGCCCAGCTCGCGCAGGATCATGCCGATCTGGGGGTCGCCGATCTGGTAGTCCGACTTGTCGTCGAAGTAGATCTTGTCGATCGTGCCACCGGTGGTGACGACCAGGAGCTCTTCCATCATGTGCATGCGCGAAACCAGGACAGGTACAGCGGCGCGGGGCCAGGAACACAGATGATACGGCCCGGCGGGCGCAGCGTCAGCGTCGCTTGCCGAAGCGGGCGCGCAGCCCGGGGAGGCTGGCGCTGAAGATCACCAGCAGGGCCAGCGCGATCTCGATCAGCGCCAGCCAGCGTGTTTCCGGGTGGCTCCAGGCACTCATCACCCCGTGGCTGAACCAGCCCAGGGCCAGCACCGAGGCCCAGAAACCGGCCTGGCGCCAGCCCAGTCGCAGGGCAACGGCCAACGCCAGCGGCGGCGCGGTGAACACCAGCTGGGTGGCCAGCCAGTGCTTGTCATTGATGAACCAGCCGGCGAACAGCGCGGCCAGCCCCATCAGGGCCAGCAGCAGGGCCGTGCGCGGCGCGGCGCTCATCGGGCCAACCGCTGCGCGATGTCGGCCACCCGGCGGCCCAGCGCGCGCGCCAGCACGGCTTCATCGTCGGTCGGCTGCGGGTCGTCGGCTGCACCGGCCACATGGCTGGCGCCATACGGCGTGCCGCCACTGGTGGTGTGGCTCAGCGCCGGCTCGGTGAACGGGATGCCGACGATCACGCAGCCATGGTGCAGCAGCGGCACCTGCATCGACAGCAGGGTCGATTCCTGGCCGCCATGCATCGAGGCGGTGGAGGTGAACACGCCGGCCGGCTTGCCGGAGAGGGTGCCGTTGACCCATTCGGCGCCCAGCCCGTCCAGGAAGTGCTTGACCGGCGCCGCCATGTTGCCGAAGCGGGTGGGGCTGCCAAGCAGCAGGCCCTGGCATTCGACCAGGTCCTGCACGCTCACGTAGGGGGCACCATCGTCGGGGACCGGAGGTTGTGCGGTCTGGGTCACGGCAGCCACCGGCGGCACTGTGCGCAGGCGCGCGGTCATGCCCGGCACTTCGCCGATGCCCCGCGCGATCTGGCGCGCCAGCCGTGCCACTGAACCGCCCCGGCTGTAGTACAGCACCAGAATCTCGCCCATCGTGCCCGCTTCTCCTCGTCGTGTGGCCACCAGTATGGCTATCCTGCGAGCATTCCGCATCGGGTACCCTTTCGCCGATGGAACCTTTGGATACGCTCAACCTGTGGATGGAGCGCGCGCGGGATCGCGCACGGGCCATCAGTTTCGGCCGCTTCCTGTGGCATCGCTTCCTCGACGACCGCCTGTTCCAGGCGGCGGCGGCGCTCGCGTACACCACGGTGTTCGCGCTGGTGCCGCTGGCCATCGTGGTGTTCGGCGTGCTCTCGGCCTTCCCTGTCTTCGACCGCTGGAGTGACCAGCTCAGCGATTACGTCTTCTCCAACTTCGTGCCCAACGCCGCGCGTGCGGCCGAAGGCTACCTGCGGCAGTTCTCGGCCAGTGCCGGCCAGCTCACGGCTGCCGGCTTCATCGCACTGGTGGTCTCGTTGCTGATCACCCTCAACAGCGTTGAAGAGACCTTCAACCAGATCTGGCGGGTCGGCTCGACCCGGCCCAAGCTGACCCGCTTCCTGGTCTACTGGACCGTGCTGACCCTGGGCGCAATGCTCGCTGCCGCTTCGCTGGCGGTGTCGGCGCGGGTGTTCGCGATGCCACTGTTCGGCACCCAGGAGGGCCGCTGGCTGGCCGAGTTCGCGCTGCGGCTGGCGCCGATCCTGATCGAGTTCGTCTGCATCACGCTGATGTTCCGGGTGGTGCCGCACCACACCGTGAAATGGCGGCACGCGGTGCCCGGCGCGATTCTCGCGGCGGTCATCCTGGAACTGGTGAAGTGGGGCATCGGCGCCTACCTGGGCAGCTTCCAGTCCTACCAGAAGCTCTACGGCACGGTCGCCTTCGTGCCGATCCTGCTGCTGTGGATCTACCTGTGCTGGGTGGCGGTGCTGCTGGGCGCGTCGCTGTCCTCGTCGATGGCCGCCTTCCGCTACCAGCCGGTGGAACTGCGCCTGCCGCAGGGCTACGAGTTCTATGGCCTGCTGCGCCTGCTCGGCCGCTTCCACCATGCCCGAGCCAAGGGCAAGGGCCTGGCCGATGATGAAATCCTGCGGCTGGAGCCGATGCTGACCGATTCGCTGCTGCAGGACCTGGCCTGCAACCTGCAGGAGATCGGCCTGCTGCGCCGCGATGAACGTGGCGAATGGCTGCTCTCGCGCGACCTGGACCAGGTCAGCCTGGCCGATCTGTACGAATGTACCCAGTTGCGCATTCCGGTAGCCGAGCAGCATCTGCCATACCGCGACGACACACTGGGCCGTGCTGCGCTGGCGGCACTGGACGATCTGCGACTGCCCCTGCGCGAACGCCTCAAGCGCAAGGTCAGCGATATCTACACCGATTCCGGAGACATGCCATGACCCGCAAGACCCCGTTGCTGCTCCCGCTGGCCCTGTTGCTGGCGCTGTCGGCCTGCAAACCGGCCCAGGAGCCGACCCCCGCCAGCAGCCAGCCGCCAGCACAGGCACCGACGCCGACCACACCGGCACCGGTCGAAGAGACCCCGGCCGAGCGCACCACTGCCGAGTTCCCGACGCTGAGGATGAAGGCGGTGGATGGCAGCGACTACGACCTGGCCGCGCACCGCGGCAAGTGGGTGATCGTGAATTTCTGGGCGACCTGGTGTGCCCCGTGCCGCAAGGAGATGCCGGAGCTGTCGGCGCTGCATGCGATGCGCAGCAACATCGAGGTGGTTGGCCTGGCCTATGAGGATATCGAGGTGCCGGAGATGCAGTCGTTCCTGACCAAGCACCCGGTGACCTATCCGATCGTGATCGTGGACCCGTTCGATCCGCCGGCGGACTTCGCCACGCCGCGTGGCCTGCCGTTGACGCATCTGCTGGATCCGCAGGGCAAGCTGGCGCACACCTTCCTCGGCCCAGTGACGGCCGCCGACATCGAAAAGCAGATCGCCAGCGCAAAGTAGTGGGTTGGTCGGCAGGGCCTGCGGCCCTGCACCCGTGGAGGCCAGAGCAACAGCAACGGCAACAGCCGAAGCAAAGGCGGGTCTCCTGAGGGATGGCGGGGTGGGGCCGGTTGCGGGGGCCGCTGCAAGTACGTCCATGTAGGCTTGGCAGCCGCTTGCTCGTGTGCGCTGTCCTGCGCACACGGCAAGACCGGGGTTGGGCCTCCTGCCCAACCCGCCCGAGGCATGCCTCGGGCCCATGCGGCTCACGCCCCCGCAACCGGACCCACCCCGCCTTCGACAGATCTCCGCGATCTGCAGTAGATCCACGCCATGCGTGGATGAATCTCCATCGGAATCGAATATTTCGAATTGGAATCGAAAAGCATCCACGCATGGCGTGGATCCAGCGTGTCGACCAAGGTCGACACCTACCAACAGCAGCAGGAAACTGTCGAAGGCGGGGCACTGTGGGTTTGCGGGGTGTGAGCCGCATGGATGCGGCGACCAAGCCTCCATGGACGGATTTACGGCGTCCCCGCAAACCCACAGTGCCCCGCCACCCCTCAGTAAACCAGCTGTTGCTGTTGCTGTTGCTGTTGCTCTGACCTCTGCGGGTGCCGGGCGCAGCCCGGCCGTAAACCCCTTACTTCTTTGCGCGCGGCTGGTTCAGCGGTTCCATCGCGCGGAAGCGCTGGCTGTACTCGTCGGTCAGGGTGCGTGCCTCCTGCCCGTTGCGCACGATGCTCGGCGTCAGCAGCACGATCACCTCCGAACGACGGCTGGTGCGGCTCTTCTGCCCGAACAGTGCGCCCACCACCGGAATCCGGCTCAGGCCGGGGATGCCGCTGCTGCCATCGGTGCCCGTGTCGGTGATCAGGCCGGCCAGCATGATGGTGTCGCCGCTCTGCACCGCCGCTTCGGTCGACAGCTTCTTGGTGGAAATCCGCGGGTTGCAGTTGCGCTCCTGCGGGTTGCAGTTCTCCGGCACGTTCGAGGCGCTGCTCACTTCCTGCACGATGTCGAGGAATACCGTGCCGTCGCGGGTGACGCGCGGGCGTACCTTCAGGATCACGCCGGTGTCGATGTACTGTACCGAGCTGTAGCTGCTGGTGCCGATACCGGTGTTCACCGTGGTGGTATTGATCGGCACCTTGTCACCCACGTTGAGCGTGGCCTCGGCGTTGTTGCGCACGAACACCGAGGGGGTCTGCAGCAGGCGCACATCGGTGACCTTGTCCAGCGCGCTCACCACCGCCGCGCCATTGTGGCCGGTGAATGCCCAGCCAAGGCCTTCGCCACCGGTCGCGGCACCGGCAAAGCTGCTCCAGGAGCCGCCGGCGGCGGCCGGCAGGGTCACGCCGGCCAATGCGCCGGTCAGCGCGCGCCCGGCCACCGCGTTGTCGAAGAACCAGTTCACGCCGTACTTCAGGTCCCCCTCCAGTGCGACCTCGGCCACCTGCGCTTCGATATGCACCTGCAGCGGCATCACGTCCAGCTTCTCGATCACTTCGCGGATCGAACGCCAGGCCTGTGGGGTCGAGCGCACCAGCAGGGTGTTGGTTTCCTCCACCGCCGACACGCCCACGCGATCGCCTTCCACTTCCAGGCTGACGCTGACATTGCCGGACTGGCGCTGCGGCAGGTTCATGCTGCCGTTGCCGGTGCCACTGGAGCCACTGCCCGGCGTCGAACCGAAATTGCTGCTGTTGTTGCTGTCCATGCCACGATCACCGTCGCTGCCCAGCTGCGACGGCATTGCACCCGGTGCCAACGAGGCCGGGCTGGAACCGCCGCGGTTGCCGCTGCTGGCGAAGGCTTCACTGAGGCGTTCGGCCAGATCGCGCGCCTTGATGTAGCGCAGCTCATAGGAGAACAGGCGGGCGCTGCCACCGGCGGTGTCGATGCGGTCCAGCCACTGCTGGATCTGGTCCAGGTAACGCACCTGCGGGGTGATCACCAGCACCGCGTTGGCGTTTTCCAGCGGCAGGAAGCGGAACATGCCGGCGCTGGGCGTCTTGCTCTCCTCGCCGAACACCTTCTCCAGGTCGGCGGCCACCTGCTCGGCCTTGCCGGACTGGATCGGGAACACGCCCACCGACATGCCCGACAGCCAGTCAACGTCGAAGATCTCGACGGTGCGCATGTAGTTTTCCAGCTCGGCGCGGGTACCGCCCAGGGTGATCACGTTGCGGCCGCTGTCGACGTTGACGATGGCGTTGGGGCGCGCATACGGCTCCAGCACCTTCTTCATTTCAGTTGCGGAGATGAACTGCAGCGGGATCACCCGTACCTCGAAGCCACGTGCGCTGGCCGCCGGCGCCGTGCTCGGCGCGACGGTACCGGCCAGCGCCTGATCGGCGGCGACGATGTTGTAGCGGCCGCCGCTGTAGACCATGCGGGCATTGTTCCAGCCCAGCACCATCTCCAGCAGGTTCAACGCCTGCGCCGGCGACACCGGCTTGGGCGTGGCCAGGGTGACTGTGCCCTGCACCCCCGGTGCGATCACGTAGTTCTGGCCCAGCATGTCACCGAGGATGGCCTTGACCACCGCATGCACCGATTCGCCTTCGAAATTGAAGGTTGCTTCACCGGTGCTGGCGCCATGCAGTGCCGGAGCCGGTGCGCGTGCTGCTTCGCGGTTGATCATGGTGCCGGTGCCACGGCGGATCACCGCCTGCGGAGCGCCCTGGGCGTCACGGGCAGCATCAGCGGCGACTTCGGCCGCCTGGCCGGCCTCGGCAGTGGGCGACAGATTGCCCTTGCGCTGCACATGCGGTGCGGACACGGTGCTGCAGCCGACCAGCAGCGCGAGGGCAAAGGACCAGGGAAGGAAACGCAGGCTCATGCATTCACTCTATCGGTTGGTGCCATCGCCCGGGGGCGGCGACGGTTGTTGCTGCTGTTGTTGTTGCTGCAGCTGGCGGCGACGGGCCTGGATGCGTTCGCGGATGGCCTGCATCTGCGCTTCGCTGGGGCCGTTGTTGTTGGCAGGCGGTGTGGCGGCCGCCGCAGCCGAGGATGCTGGCGCACTGCCAGCAGGCGACGGCGATGCGGTTGCCGCAGCCGGCGGCGGTGCCGGCGGAGCGCCTGCCGGGGGCGGCACAACGATCGCACCGGCCGGTGGCGCACCGTTGGCGCCGCGCAGCACGGTCGGTGGTTCACCCCCCTGCCCGTTGAATACCGCCAGTTCCAGCACCTGGTTGCCACCGGGGCCGATCACGGTGGCCTGACGCGGCTGCAGTGCGACCAGCTGCCAGCCGTCGACGGCTTCACCGTTGAGGCGCAGGCGCAGCGAGCGGTTCTGTTCGGTGGTGAAGGTGGCCATGCCGAAGTCGCCGGTCAGCAGCACGCCGGTCAGGCGCAGCGCGGCGCTGGCGGCGGGCTCGCTGCCGCCGAGCAGGTAGGGCTTCGGCCTGCGGTCCTCGGCGAACAGCGGTCGCTCGCCGATCGCGCTGTAGCTGTCGGCGCTGGCCATGCGTTCTGCGGCCAACGGCGGCAGCACCGGCAACGAAGGCACCGCATCGGCATCACCGTCCGCACCTGGCAGCTGGCTGCCCAGACCGAAGCCGGTGGCCAGCCAGACCGCTGCCGCCCAGCCGGCCAGTGCCAGCAGGAAGCCGGTGCGCAGGCTGATCTGCTCAAGCTTCATCGGCCACCTCCTGCCCTTCTTCCGGCGCAGCCGGTGCGGCGGCCGGTGAAGGTGTGGCCGAAGGCGGTTGCGGCGCCGCGCCTGGTTCGGCTGCAGGTGCCGGCGCAGCGCCATCGGCCGCAGCACCGGGCAGCAGGTAACCTGCCAGTTCGAACGACACGTCCAGGCCGAGCCCGGACTCGTTGGGCGACTGCTGGAAGCGCTGCGCGATCAGGTTGAGATTGTCGACGAACAGGCGCGGGCTGCCGGTTTCCAGGCTGTGCAGCACCGTGGCCAGTTCGGCCACACCGCAACGCAGGCGCACCTGCATGGCCACGCGCACGAATTCGGCGTCACGGCGGTTGTCGGTCAGTGGCGTGCGGTTGCTGATGGTGCAGCTGCGGTTGCCCGGGCTGGCCATCGCCACCGCATCCTGCAGCTTCGCGCCCAGCGCAGCGGCCGCAGCTTCGGCGGTGGCTTCGCGCAGGAAGCCCGGCCGCTGCTGCAGTGCCTCGCGGGTGGCGCGCAGGCGCTGTTCGATCTGCGGCTGCTGCTGCAGCTGCGCCTGCACGCGCTGCTCGCGCTCGCGCAGGGCGGCCACGTCGGCGTCGATTTCGCGCAGTGGCTGGGTGAACCAGGGGTGCACCAGCAGCAGGTACGCCAGGCCCAGCACTGCCAGCAGCAGCGCCAGTGCCAGCCAGCGGTCACGGCGTGCGCTTGGCATCGGCATCGGCCGCCTCCCGGGTCGGGGCCGCAGCCGGCAACGGCTGCAGTTCGGCGGTCATGGTGAAGCGGTCACGGCCACTGGCGGCGCCATCGGCCTGCAGTACGCCGGTCAGGTTGACCTTGCGCCACTGCGGTGCGTCCTGCAGCAGCTGCACCAGCTGCGAGGCCTCGCGGCTCAGGCCGATCAGCTGCAGGTTGTTGTTCTCGATGGCCAGCTTTTCCAGGTAGGTGCCCTCCGGCAGGCGCCGGGTCAGTTCATTCCAGATTTCCACCGTTCCGGCGCGCTGGCTGCGCTGCTTTTCCAGGAATGCGGCACCATCGATCAGCGCCTGCAGCTGCGCGCGTTCGCTGGCGACACCACGCGCACTGCGTGCACTGCGCTCGACCTGCGCACGCAGTTCGTCGGCGGCGGCGCGGCGGTTGTCGAGCAGCTGCAGGGCCGCCAGCACCAGCATCACCAGCGCGGCCACGGCCAGCAGCACATTCCAGCGCCGCGTCGGGTCTGCCCGCAGCTGGCGCTGCCCCGGTGGCAGCAGATTCACCTGCAGGGGTTCACCCTCGGTGTCGATGGCATCGACACCGGCCAGTGCATCGGCCCATTCGCCTACGCTGGCCCGCCACGCCTCAAGCTGGCGCAGTGGCCAGGCGATCAGTTCGACCTGCAGCTGGCCCTCGGCGGCGCCCCCGAGTTCACGCACGTCATAGCTGACCTGGCTGGATTCGAACGGCGTCTGGCGGTCGATCTCGAAACCGACCACGGCGCGCAGCCGGTCGGCCGCAGCCGCAGGCAGGCGCAGATGACGACGCAGTACCTCGCTGGCCGGCAGCAGCCACACCCGCGGCAGGCTGCGCAGTCGCGGTTCCAGCACGCGGTCCAGTTCGGCCGGCGACAGCGGCCATGGCACTCTGGCAACTGCTTCGCGGCGTTCTCCGGCCTCTCGCCAGACCTGCAGCTGCTCACCCTGGCGCTGCAGCAGCAGGCGCGCCTGTGCCCAGCCCAGTGCCCACTGCCAACGTGCCGGCACCCAGGCCAGCAGCGATTGCCGCCACCAGCGCAGGAAACGGCCGGCGCCAGGGCCGATCCGGCCCTGCACCTGCCGCACACTGTCCTGCCATGCCGTCATCTTGCTGTCATTCCCTGCTCCCAGCGAAGCACTGTGTAGGACCGCCCGGGAACCCCGCCCGAGCCATTGCGTACCACTGCCTGCAACACCGACCGGCGTCCACTGCCGTCGGTTGCACGAGACTCGATACTATAGGTGCCGCTGCTGCTGGCAAGCGTTGTCGCACCGCCAGCGGTATCTGCGTCACGCTCCTGCTGTGCGCGCTGCGCCAGCACGGTATCCGCATCCAGGCCCAGTGCGGTCAGCACCGGCGCGCTGGCGAACTGGGGATCCGGGCGTGCCTGGCGGCTGTACAGGGTCAGGTGCGGCAGCATGGCCTTGTACAGCGGGCCGCGCATGCCCAGTACCCGCTGCAGTTCACCGAGCGTCTCGAAACGCTTGTTGCGTGGGCCATACGGCAACCCCGCCGCCGCATAGTCCGGGGCTTCGGCACCGCCGCCCGGCTGCAGCAGGCTGTCTTCATCACGCCAGTCGACAATGGCACCGGCCAGCTGCCGGGCTGCCCCTTCGTCTTCGCCGAGCGCCTTGAGGAACGCGGTCAGCAAGGTCACGTCGGCCAGGTTCAGGTTGATCTTGCCGTTCTCGTCCAGCACCTTGATTTCGATGCTGGCGTCATCGAACTGCCAGCGGTAGGTTCGGCCATCAGCGCGCCAGGGCGCCCGCAGCGGATCGGCGGACAGGCGCAGCAGCGCGTACTCCAGGCCGGCGCGCGCCCGTTCCTGGCCGCGTGCATCGTCATCCAGCACCCGCTGCTGCAGATGCTCGACCCGTGCGCTCAGCGCGAACGCACCGACCAGCGCGGTCATCAATGCGATCAACCACAGCACCAGTACCAGTGCCGCACCGTGTTGCCGGTTCATCGCGCGCCTCCGCTGCCACCGTTGCGCGGCGCCACCACCAGCGTCGGCCAGGGCGCGCCCCTGGCCGGGACGATCCTGATCTCCACCAGCATCGGCAGGCGGCGGGTATCGTCCCAGCGCGGCATCCAGTCGCTCACCTGGCCGGTACTGGCATCGATGCCGCGATAGCGCAGTTGTACCGACTTCAGGTTTTCCACCAGCACTTCCGGCGGGCGCGGCGGGTTCTCGGCGATGCGCTCGCCTTCCTGCAGCAGCACCAGGTCCAGCAGCAGGCGCTGCTGGCCATCGCGGCCGTCCACCTGCAGCGCGTGCAGGTAGGGTCCGCCGCGGCCGAGGTAGCCCGGCAGATCGGCGGCGAACAACATGCGCTGCTCTTCGCCCTGGAAGAAGATCGGTTCGCGGGTGGGATCGGGTACTTCCAGCGGCGTGCGCAGCGCACCGGCCAGCTGCCGCCGCAACAGCGCCTGCACCGCGCGCATGCGCTCACTCTCGGCCGCGATCTGCTCGCCACGCTGACTGACCGCCATTGCCGAGCGGACGCTGGCGAACGCCAGCGCCAGGCCACCGGCCAGCAGCACCGTGGCCAGCATCACTTCAACCAGCGTGAAACCCGCGGCGCGGCGCTTCATCGCGCGCTCTCCAGGTCCGGCGGCAGCAGGCGCAGGCTGCGCCAGCGCAGCTGCTCGCGTTCGCTGTCGCCCCAACGCACCTGCAGCTGCAGTTCGGCCAGCCAGGGGGCACCGGCCGACTGTGACTGCACGACGTTGCCGGCACGTGGCTCCACCCACGGCTGCACCTGCAGCTCCCAGTGGTAGCGTCCCTGTTCCCAGTCACCCTGCTGGCTACCCACCTGCAGTGGCGTGGCGACACCGGTTTCGGCCAGCAGCGACTGCGCATGCAGTATCGCGCGCGTGCGCAGCTCGGCCTCGCGCACCTGCCTGGCACCACCGGACAGACTGCCCAGCAGCAGGGTCAGCGCCAGCCCGAGCAGGGCAAAGGCGATGATCACTTCCAGCAGGGTGAAGCCGCGAACGTGCCGCTTCATTGTGCCCGCCAGGGGCCGGAGCGGACCTCACCGGTCAGCCAGCCCACGTCGATGCGCCATTCGGCATCGTCACGCTGCAGCCGGATGCGGCCACCGCTGGAGCCACCATCGGGATGGAACTCGATCACGCCCTGCCCTGGCGCGGTGGCCAGCTGCGCGGCGCCTTCGAACTGCACCTGCAGCTGTGCCGGCACGTCACCATGGCGCTGGTTGGCGCCTTCCCAGCGCCGCTTTGCCGGTTCGATGACAAAGCGCTGCGGCTCGCCGCGGGCGATCGCCTGCGCGCGTACTACCCGCAGCTGGTTGGCGATGTCCTTGCCGGCGCTGCGCAGCTGCATGCCGGCGAAGCCGCGCGACAGGCCGGCGGCGGTAATCAGGCCGATCGCTGCGATCAGCGCGATCACCAGCAGCATTTCCAGCAGCGACAGGCCCGCTGCGCGCCTGCCGTGCAGGCGCGGGCGAGGCAGCCGGCGCGGCAGGAAATACGTCATGCAGGATTACGGCTGGTAGCGGATGTCGGCATCGACGCTGCTGCCGCCGGCCTTGCCATCCTTGCCGAGGCTGATCAGCTCGTACGGCTGGCCTTCGCCCGGCGCACGGTACTCCAGCGCGTGGCCCCACGGGTCGTTCAGGTCAGCCGGCTTGGCATACGGCCCCAGCCAGCCACCGACACCCGCCGGTGCGGTCACCAGATCGTTGAGCGAGCCGGGCAGCTTGCCGGTATCGATCTGGTAATTGTCGACCTTGGACGCAACGGTCTGCACCTGCGCCTTGGCGATGTTGGCCTTGCCGCGATCGGCGCCGCCCAGCACGCGGCTGGCGACCAGGGTCAGCACCGCACCGATAAGCACGATGACGATGATGATTTCCAGCAGGCTCATGCCCGACTGGTTGCGCGCGGCGGTGAAGGAAAGGCGGATCGGTCGACGGGAAGCAATCATGGTCGGTCCTTTCAGTTGCGGAGTGTCGGGGTTGCGTAGGGATCCATCGTCAACCGATGGCATTGGTCAGGTCGTACAGCGGTACCAGCACGGCAACGATCACCGCACCGACCACCGAGGCCAGCACCAGGGTGATCGCCGGCACCATCGCCGCCAGCAGGCGGTCGATGCGCCGGGCGCTGTCCTGTTCGAAGGTATCGGCCGCTTTCAGCAGCATGGTATCGAGTGCACCGGATTCCTCGCCGACCTGGATCATCTGCAGCGCCAGGCGCGGGAAACGCTTGCCGCGCGACAGCGCCAGCGACAGGCCGGTACCATTTTTCACTTCATCCGCGGCGGCTTCCACATCGGCGGCCAGCGCGCGGTTGCCCAGCACGTTGCGGGCGATGCCCAAGGCACCCAGCAGCGGCACGCCATTGCGCAGCAGCGTGCCCAGCGTGCGGGCCAGCCGCGCGGTTTCCAGTTCGCCGAGCAGGCGGCCGATGCCGCGACGCTGCAGCAGCCAGCCATCCAGCGCCAGCCGGAAGGCTGGTTGCCGCGCCTTGCGTTCGAAGAACAGCGCGAGTATCCCTGGCACCACCAGCAGCAACACCCACCAGTCGCGCACGAACAGACCCAGCTGCAGCACCGCGTTGGTGAACCACGGCAGCGCCACATCCAGGCTTTCGTACATCTGCGCGAACTGCGGCACCACGTAGCCGAGCAGGAACAGCAGCGCGCCGCCCACCACCACCAGCAGGATGGCCGGGTACACCAGCGCGTTGATCACCTTGCCCTGCAACGCGCGGCTGCGTTCGAGGTAGTCGGCCAGGCGCTGCAGGGTTTCGTGCAGGCTGCCGCCGGCTTCACCGGCCCGCACCATGTTCACGTACAGGCGCGAGAACAACCCATGCTGGCGCTCCAGTGCGGTCGACAACGGCGCGCCACCGCGCACCACATCGCGGATGTCGGTGATCGCGCGGCGCGAGCGTTCGTCTTCGGGCAACCCGAGCAGGATCGACAGCGCGCGATCCAGCGGCTGGCCTGCACCGAGCAGTGTCGCCAGCTGCTGGGTGAACTGCAGCAATGCCGCGCCCTGCAGCGGCCGTTGGCGGAACAGGTTGCGCCAGGTACTGCCACCGATCGCACCGCCATCGGCCAGCTGGGTCTCCATCGGCAGATGGCCCTGGTCCTGCAGGCGCGCGACCAGCTCGGCCTCGCTTGCCGCTTCCATCTGCCCGTCGAAGATCTCGCCGTGCGGATTCAGTGCCTTGTAACGGTAGGTCGGCATGTCAGCCCCGGCGTCCTGCGCGCATCAGCTTTCCTCGGTGACACGCAGGACTTCCTCGATGGTCGTCTGACCACTGAGGGCCTTGGACAGACCATCTTCGTACATCGTGCGCATGCCGGCTTCGCGGGCAATGCGTTCGATCTCGCCCATGCCGTCGCGGCGCATCACCGCGCGCCGCAGCGCGTCGTTCATCACCAGAAATTCCATGATGGTGGTCCGGCCGAGGTAACCGGTCGGCGCCAGCGCGGAGGGCTTCGGGCGGTACAGGTGGATCGGTCCTTCCGGCTGCAGGCGGCGCAGCTCGAAGCGTTCAATCTCTTCCGGCGAAGCTTCATAGCGCTCGGCATGGGTCGGCTCCAGCCGACGCACCAGGCGCTGGGCCAGGATGCCGTTGATGGTGGAGGTGAGCAGGTAGTCTTCCACGCCCATGTCGAGCAGGCGCGTGATGCCGCCGGCTGCGTTGTTGGTATGCAGGGTGGACAGCACCAGGTGGCCGGTCAGCGCCGACTGGATCGCGATGCGCGCGGTTTCCAGGTCGCGCATTTCGCCGATCATGATGATGTCCGGGTCCTGGCGCACGATGCTGCGCAGGGCGTTGGCGAAGTCGAGCCCGATCTGCGGCTTGGCCTGGATCTGGTTGATGCCTTCGATCTGGTATTCCACCGGGTCTTCGACCGTGATGATCTTGACGTCGGCAGTGTTCAGCTGGCTCAGCGCGGTGTACAGCGTGGTGGTCTTGCCTGAACCGGTCGGGCCGGTCACCAGCAGGATGCCGTGCGGCTGTTCCAGCACCTTGCGGAACTGCGGCAGGAAGGCGTCAGTGAAACCGAGACGATGGAAATCGAACACCACCGTTTCGCGGTCCAGCAATCGCATCACCACGCTTTCGCCGTGCGCGGTCGGCACCGTGCTCACGCGCAGGTCCAGCTCCTTGCCCTGCACGCGCAGCATGATGCGGCCGTCCTGCGGCAGGCGGCGCTCGGCGATGTTGAGCCGGGCCATGATCTTGATGCGGCTGATCACCGCAGCAGTGAGGTTGGCCGGCGGGCTTTCGCCTTCCACCAGCACGCCATCGACGCGGTAACGGACCTTCAACCGGCTTTCGAACGGTTCGACATGGATGTCCGAAGCGCGCAGTTCCACCGCGCGCTGGATCACCAGGTTGACCAGGCGGATCACCGGCGCTTCCGAGGCGAGGTCACGCAGATGCTCGATGTCATCGACCGCACCGCCCTCGCCATCGGCGGTTTCGACGATCGCGCCCATCGCGCTGCGGCCCTGCCCGAACCAGCGCTCGACCAGATCATCAATTTCTGCGCGCATGCCCAGCACCGGTGTCACCGGTACACCCAGTGCCAGCTGCACGGCCTGCTGCGGATAAGGATCATGGGCATCGGCCAGCCACAGCCGGACCCCCTGTTCATCCAGCGCGAGCGGGCAGACATGGAACTGCTTGAGGAAGCGCAGCGACAACGGCAAGCCTTCCGCCAGCCCTTGTGGCGGTGCTTCCGGCAGCTGTTTGCCTTCCAGCAGCGGCAGCCCCAGCACTTCGGCGCTGGCCTGTGCCTGGTCACGCTCGGAGACCAGCCCCAGCCGCACCAGCAGGCCCAGCAGGCTGCCGCCGGCCTCTGCGTGCAGCGGCCGCGCACGTGCCAGATCGCCTTCCTTCAGCCGGCCGCGCGCCAGCAGCGCATCCAGGATGCGGCCTTCAGCGTCGTCGGCAGCGGCGGTAGCAGCAAGCGCGTTCACATGACTCTCCTGTCAATCGGCTCGACTTTAACAGTTAAGCCATGATTTCCGCCGCCCCTGCGCCACCTTTCGTAAAAAGACGAAGCCCGTCACATGGGATGACGGGCTTCGGCCATTCAACTACGACAGTTCAAGCTTACTGCGTGGCGAGAATGCTCACCCCGTTGTAGGCCGCTTCACCCACCACCTTGATGTAGTAGGTGGCCGCCACCGGCTTGGTAACCCGCACCGTCTCGGAGGTGCCCGGACGGGTCGACTTGGCGTCGTTGTCGCTGGCACTGGGCTCACGGCCTTCAGCCACGTAGACCGAAACGTTGCCGGTGCCACCGTAGGTGATCACGCTGAACTGCTTGCCGGCAGCCGCTTCGAAGCTGTAGAGCTTGCTGCTGCCGGCCGCACCGGACAGGCCACCGACGGCAGCCTTGTTGGTCAGCGGCGTGGCCACCGGCCCGCAGTTCTCGGTGCACGGTTCTTCCAGTGCCTTGGCCAGCGCAGCCTTGGCATCGAGGATGCCGGTACCGATCGGGGTCGCTGCCGGGATGGCGACCGGGAACGGACGTGCGGTTTCCTTCAGCAGGGTACGCATCGCGGCCGGGGTCAACGGATCCTTGCCCTTGGCGATCAGTGCGCTCTGCACCAGTGCGGCAACGGCGGCCACATGCGGCGAGGCCATCGAGGTACCGCCCATGCCCATGTAACCCGGCGTGCCCGATTCCGGCGTGGTGGCCGCATTGGAGCCGGTCTGCCAGATGTAGCCACCCGGGTTGCCGTCGACACTGCCGCCGCCACCCGGACCGGACAGGTCCACGCGGGTGCCATAGTTGGAGTAGTAGGTGATGCCACCGGTGATGCGGGTGGCACCCACGGTCACCACGCCTTCGCAGCTGGCCGGACGGTACTTGGACGCGTTGTCGGCTTCATTGCCCGCCGCGACCACCACGGTGGTGCCACGCGAGATCGCGCCATTGATGGCGTCCTGGTAGGTGCTGCCGCAGGTACCGCTGCCGCCCAGGCTCATGTTGATGATCTCGGCCGGGTTGGTGTTGGCCGGGATGCCGGTCACCGTGCCACCCGATGCCCAGACCACCGCGTCGGCGATGTCGGACAGGTAGCCGCCGCACTTGCCCAGCACACGTACCGGCAGCACCTTGGCCTTGTAGGCGACACCGGCCATGCCGACGCCGTTGTTGGTCTGCTCGGCCACGGTGCCGGCTACGTGGGTGCCGTGCCAGGAACTGTCCTCGGCCAGCGAGCCGTCATAGCACTCGTTGTCGTTCTCGACCCAGTCACCGTAGTCCTGCGCACCCGGCACACGATCGTTGGTCGGGCGCCGCGAGGTCTCCGCATCGCTGATGAAGTCGTAACCCTCCAGCAGGTTGCCGACCAGGTCCGGATGCTGCGGCAGGATGCCGGTATCGATCACCGCCACCACGATGCCTTCGCCCTGCGAGACATCCCATGCCGCCGGTGCGTTGATGCCGCCGACCGCATTGTGCAGGTGCCACTGGTTCTGCTGGTAGAAGGGATCGTTCGGCACCAGTGCCGGCTGCACATCGCCGGCACGCAGCTCGGTGCGGCGCAGCTTCACGTCGGCTTCGGCGTACTGCACCGACGGGTCGGCCTGCAGTTCCTTCAGCACACGCTGCAGTTCGGCCGGGGCCAGGCGGCCCTGCACGCGGATCAGGTCCGCACCGGTAGCGAGCTTGCGTACCACCTGCGGGCCGAGGGTACTGGCACGTGAGGTACCGCCGGACAGGCTGGCCCGGGTCAGCGCCGACTGCACGGTGGACAGCTTCGCCGAGCGGTCGGTGGCGGCGGCAGCGCCGGCCCGGTACTTGACGATGATGCGCTCGGCGCCCGGCTGGGCGGTGCTGGCCTGGCGCACCGGTTCGCGGGTCGGCAGGCCGGCGGCGTGGACGGCACCGACGGCCGTCATCGACAGCACGGCGGCGGCAAGCACATTGATGCGAAGGTTCTGCTTCTTGATCACGTCGAATTCCTCTTCTGGGTCATGGATCGAACCAACACTGCGGCCATCATTCCTTGACGACTCCCGGCCGGCCCAGCCGGGATTGCCGTGACCTCCCCCCAGGCCCTCACTGCAGGTGCTGCGCCGGCGTGGGTGGCCGCCGGCGCGATGGAGTGGCTTACCAGCCGAAGCCGGCACCGACGCCAACCGAGCTGTCGTCGCTGCTGAAAGCACCGCCGAAGGTCACCGTGGCGCGATCGCTGATCGCACGCTGGTAGCCCAGCGACAACGCCGACTCGCCGCCCTGGAAACCAATGCCGACGCCGACCCGGTTCTGGGTGCGGATACCGGCGGCACTGGTGGCCATGTTGAGCATCGCCGCGCTCATCGCACCCTGGCGGTCGATGCGGCGATCCATGTGGCGCAGGCGTCCGTCGATCTCGCCCTTGAACACATCGAAGCTGTCGGCGACGGCCTGGACGCGGCTGTCGGTGTAGCTGTTGGCCGTGGCCATGCCACGGTCGAGCTGGCCCTTGTTGACCGCATCGGTGGCCGTGGTACCCGCCGCCACATTGGTGACCTGGCGCTCGTTGCCTTCACTGCCCACCGAGACCGTGTTGGCACGATCGGCAACCGAGCCCTGGCCCAGCGCCACCGCGTTCGCCGCGGTGGCATTGGCGCCCTGGCCGATGGCCGTGGACGAAGCGCCACTGGCGACGGCGCCCTCGCCCATGGCGACGGCATTGAAGCCCGTCGCGGGAGTGCCAACCGGAATCCCGGCACCGGCGGCAGCAGCGGTCGGCGTGCCCTGCACACGCGCGGTGCTGGCCGGTGCCGCGTCGGCCGTTGCAGGTGCATCAGCGGTGCTTGCCAGCGGGCTCTCATCCAGCGAGGCACTCATCGCGCGCAGGTTGGCAGTCCCGGCACGCGAGCCACCGGCGGTTCTGCGGTCGATCTCGCTGACCTTGCGGTCCAGCGCGCCGAGCGCATCGCCGACGTTGCTGTAGGTGGCACCCTGGATCACGTAGTTCGGGGCCACGAACACCCCCTGCATGCCGACGCTGGCACCACCGCCGAGGAAGCTGGCGGCATCGCTGAGCGACTGGAACAGCTGGCCGCCGTTGATCGCCTGGCGACTGCCCGCAGCGATGCTGCCGGCACCGACGTTGTCGATGGTGGTGCCCTGGAAGCCGGACAGGGTCAGGCGGTCACGGCTGGCGTCGTCGTAGCCGACCGCGCTGGCCGCGGTGGTTTCCACGGTGGCGATGCGCGAATCGAAATCGCCCACGCGCGTTTCCACCGCACCCACCCGCTGGTTGGTGACGTTGAGCTGGGAGCCAGTGATGGCATCGCTGCTGCCGGCGGCGATGCGGCCATCGGCCACATTGACGATGCGGCGCGTGGCTGGACCATCGGTGCCATTGCCACCGCCGACCGACACCACGTTGGCATCGAGCGCACGCGAGCCCGCACCCAGCGCCACCGAGTTGGCACCAGACGCGCCGGCACTGTTGCCCAGTGCAAGTGCACCGTTGCCGATCGCCATCGCGTTGGCGCCCAGCGCATTGCTGCGTGCGCCGCTGGCACTGGCCGCCGAACCGATCGCGGCGGCATCACTGCCGCTGGCGCTGGCGATACCTGCGCCGGTGGCCTTGACGTAACGTGCCGTGCCATCGGCAGTCGCTGCGACCGCATCAAGCTGGCCACGATTGACCGCATCGGTGCGCTCGGTACCGGCAGCGACGCGGGTGATCTGACGATCACTGGTACTGCTGCCCACCGACACGGTGTTGGCACGGTCGGCCACCGAGCCTGCGCCCAGTGCGATGCTGCCGGCCGCCGAAGCGTTGGCACTGACACCCACTGCGGTGGCATTGGCGCCGGTGGCCTTGCTGCCGTAACCCACTGCAGTGCCAAGGCGACCACTGGCTTCGGCATAGCTGCCCAGCGCCGAAGCGCCGTCGGCCGAAGCATTGGCGCGGAAACCACTGGCCTGCGACTGGGTGCCGCTAGCCGTGGCCTGCGCGCCGCTGGCAGTGCTGTAAGCGCCCTTGGCCTGGGCGCCGGCGCCGGTAGCACTGGCGCCGAGTTCGCTGGCGCTGGCGCCACTGCCCACGGCTACGCTGTCGACACCAGCAGCCTGCGCCGCGTTGCCGAGCGCCGCCGCATTGTTGCCGGTGGCCAGCGCATCGAAGCCCACGGCCGTGGCATTGCCGGCCATGGCATTGGCACCACTGCCCAGCGCGGTGGCGCCGTTGCCGATGGCGTTGGCCGCGTTGCCGGCGGCCAGTGCGTTGTCACCGTCCACCAGGGCACCGGCCTCGCCATCGGCATTGCCGCTGGCCTGGAACTGCCGGCTGGTCTTGTCGGCGACGCTGGCGACTGCATCCAACTGGCCCTTGTTCACCGCATCGGTGGCTTCGGTACCGGCTGCGACATGGGTGACCTGGCGCTCACCGCCCGCCTTGCCGACGGCCACCGTGTTGTCACGGTCGGCCTTGGAGCCGGCACCGAGCGCGACGCTGTTGCTGCCATTGGCGGTGGCGTTGGCACCCAGCGCGGTGGCACTGCTGCCTGCCGCCCACGAATTCCAGCCGATCGCCGTGGCGTAGTCTTCGGTGGCCCACGCGCCCGCACCGAATGCCGCGGCACCGGTGCCACTGGCACGCGAGGGGATCAGGCCGAAGAAGGTGCTGCCACCGATGGCCACGCTCTCCTCGCCACTGGCCTCGCTGGACTGACCCACGGCAACGGCACCGGTTCCGGCCGCAGCGGCACCGAAACCGACTGCGGTGGTGTTGGCACCACTGGCCGCCGAGCCGTAGCCCAACGCGGTGCCGAGGCGACCGCTGGCTTCGGCGTAGCCGCCGACAGCGGTAGTGCCATCGGCGGACGCGGCGCTGCGGAAACCGCTGGCCAATGCCTGGGTGCCGCTGGCATTGGCTTCTGTACCTGTGGCCGTGCTGTATGCACCGCTGGCCTGCGCGCGCGCGCCGACCGCGCTTGCCCCCAGTTCACTGGCGCTGGCGCCGGTGCCGAGCGCCAGGCTGTCTTCGCCGGTGGCCTGTGCCGTGCTGCCCAGGGCAGCCGCGTTGCCGCCGGTGGCCAGCGCATCGATGCCCACGGCGGTGGCGTTGGCGGCCAGCGCATTGGCACCGCTGCCAAGCGCGGTGGCACCGTTGCCGATCGCATTGGCCGCGTCACCGGCCGCCAGCGCGTTGTCGCCGTCCACCAGCGCCCCGGTTTCACCATCGGCATTGCCGCTGGCCTGGAACTGCCGGCTGGTCTTTTCCGCTGCCGCGGCTACGGCATCGAGCTGATTCCTGTTGACCGCATCATTGCCCTGCGTGCCATCGGCCACGTTGGTGATCTGGCGGGTGTTGCCACCGCCGCCCACCGACACGGTGTTGTCGCGATCCGCGATCGAATCGGCACCCAGCGCCACGCTGTTGGCGCCGCGCGATTCAGCGGCGTTACCCAGCGCGGTACTGTTGATGCCCCCCGACCAGGCGCCACCACCCACCGCGGTGGAGTAGTTGCCCGACGCTTCGGTGGCCAGCAGACCGAACAGCGAGCCACCGACGGCGACGCTGTTGGTGCCGGTGGCCAGGCTGCCCTGGCCGGTGGCGGTGCTGTAGGCACCGGAGGCTTCCGAGTCGCCACCCACGGCCACGCTGTTGGAACCGGAGGCATTGGCAAAGTTGCCGAACGCGGTGGCATTGAAGGCCGAGGCCTGTGCATAGCCACCGATGGCGGTGCTGTAACCGCCGCTGGCTTCGGCACCGATACCGAAGGCCGCCGACGCCGTACCACTGGCTACGCTCTCGCTACCGACAGCGGTGGCCGCGTCACCACTGGCATTGCTGAAGTAGCCCACGGCCACGGCCTCTTCGCCGGACGCTTCGGACAGCACGCCATTGGCAGTGCTACCGGCGCCGCTGGCGATGCTGGCCGCACCGAACGCCGCGCTCTGCTCGCCGCTGGCTTCGCTTTCCGCGCCATGCGCGGTGGCGTACTCGCCCGTGGCCTGTGCGTTGGCACCAACAGCGCTGGCGTTGGCTGCGGTCGCCAACGCATTGAAGCCCAGCGCCTGCGCATTGCTGGCCAACGCGTTGGCGCCGCTGCCCAGTGCGGTAGCGCCATTGCCGATGGCGTTGGCGGCATCACCGGCCGCCAGTGCGTTGTCACCTTCCACCAATGCACCGGCTACGTCGTCGCCGTTGCCGCTGGCCTGGAAGAAGCGGCTGGTGGTGGTGGCCGTGGTCGCCACCGCATCCAGCTGCGCCTTGTTCACCGCATCGGTGGCCTGGGTGCCGGCGGCGACGTTGGTGACCTGGCGTTCGTTGCCGGCGCTGCCCACCGACACCGTGCGCGCGCGGTTGGCGACCGAACCGGCACCCAGCGCGACCGTGTTGCTGGCGCTGGCATTGCTGCCGGCACCGAGCGCGATCGCACTCTCACCACCGGCCACCGTGTTGGTGCCGATGGCGATGCTGTTGATGCTGTTGCCCAGCGCCTGGAAGCCCAGCGCCACGCTGTTGTCGCCATAGCCGAAGGCACCGCGGCCAACGGCGGTGGAACTGGCGCCGTTGGCCCAGCTGTTGTAACCGATGGAGGTCGCGCCGCTGCCGCTGGCCCAGGCCGCGTTGCCGAACGCTGACGCGTTGGTGGCGGTGGCCCATGCACCCGAACCGAATGCTGCTGCGCCACTGGCAGTGGCCCAGCTGTATCCGCCTACTGCGGTGCTGTCATCGCTGCTGGCGAATGCGCTGTCGCCGACCGCAACCGCATAGCTGCCGGTGGCGCGCGACTTGCCGCCTGCGGCGAAGCTGTTGTCACCACTGGCCTTGGCCGCGTTGCCGAAAGCGCTGCTGGCAGCCCCGGTGGCCTGCGCACCGCTGCCGACTGCGGTGGCATCGGCAACAGCGGTGGTGCCCACCTGCTGCGCCGTGCCATCGGCACCGATGATCGGCTGGTTGAACTCGTCGTAGGCCTGGCCGAGGCCACCGATGGCGACACCGCCATTGCCGGTGGCCGCGCTGTTACGGCCCACGGCCACGCTGTCATCGCCGATGGCCGACGCGGCAGCACCCTGCGCAATGGCACCTGCGCCGATCGCATTGCTCGACGAACCCACAGCGATGGAGCCTTCGCCATCAGCCAGTGCGCCAGCATCACTGCCCGCCTCCGGCTGTGCCTGGAAGAAACGCGCGGTGGTGTCGGCAGTGCCGGCCACGGCGTCGAGCTGGGCTTTGTTCACCGCATCGGTGGCTTCGCTGCCCGCAGCGACGCTGGTGATCTGCCGCTCGTTGCCGGCGCTGCCGACGGCCACGCTGTTGGCGCGCACCGCTTCGGAATTCGCGCCGAGTGCCACACTGTTCGCGCCGCGTGCGGTGGCGTAGTAACCCACGGCCGTGCTCTGCGCTCCGCTCGCCCAGGTCTGCGCGCCGAGGGCACTGGCGTTCTCGCCCGGTGCATAGGCGAAGTAGCCGACCGCGGTCGCTTCGGCGCCGGAGGCTTCGCTGAGGCTGCCGTTGGCCACGGCACGGTCGCCACTGGCGATGGCACCGGCACCGACGGCGGTCGCGGCTTCGCCACTGGCCTGGGTCTGCACGAAGAAGCCCAGGCCGGGGATCAGGTCAGCCGGACCACCGATGGCAACGCTGCTGGTGCCCGTCGCGTTGCTCTGCGTACCCAGCGCGGTGGAATAATCGCCGATGGCATTGGCCACGGCGCCGAAGGCCGACGCCTGCGCACCGGCCGCATAGGCGCCGACGCCGTAGGACGACGCCGCAAAACCACTGGCTTCGGCACTGGCGCCGACCGCAGTGCCGCCGACGCCTGCGCTGGTTGCGCCGGTTTCCACCGGCACGCCGCCGCTGGTGATCAGCGGGTTGCCGTCGGCATCCACCGCAGCGCCACCCACGGCAACGCTGCCCGGACCGTTGGCCTGCGCGTTGTTGCCGAACGCGGCACTGTTCTGGCCCGAGGCCAGCGCGTTGTTGCCAACGGCGGTGGCGTTCTGCGCGACGGCGGTGGCGCCGGCACCGACTGCAGTGGTGCCGTTGCCGATGGCATTGGCGGCCTCGCCGGCCGCCAGCGCCTCGTCGCCCTCGGCCAGTGCACCGGCATCGCTGTTGCTGCTGCCATTGGCCTGGAAGCGCTTGGCGGTGGCATCGGCCACGGCGGCGACGTCCTTCAGCTGACCGACAT
Organism: Stenotrophomonas sp. TWI1409; assembly: GCF_039673015.1. NCBI lineage: Bacteria > Pseudomonadati > Pseudomonadota > Gammaproteobacteria > Lysobacterales > Lysobacteraceae > Stenotrophomonas > Stenotrophomonas sp. TWI1409. Next base: position 5,712 of record NZ_JBDJKU010000038.1, on the reverse strand, counting down.
TGACTGCATCGTTGTCTTCGGTGCCTGCGGCCACGCTGGTGATCTGCCGGGTCAGCCCGTATTCGGCGGCACCAACGGACACGGTATCGACGCGGTCGGCCAGCGAGCCCGCGCCGAGCGCCACGCTGCCGGTGGCCACCGCCGCGGAATTCGAGCCCAGCGCGGTGCTGTATTCACCGACGGCGGTGCTGAACGCACCCACCGCGATCGATGCTTCGTTGGCTGCGGTAGCGCCGCGGCCCAGCGCGGTGCTGCCCGGGCCCATCGCCACGGCACCGCCGCCGACAGCCGTGGCGCCATCGGCAGTCGCTTCGGACAGCGCACCCAGCGCGGTGGCCGCGCCGTTCTCGCTCGCGGCGGTCGCGCTTGCGCCAACCGCGGTGTCGCCGAGACCGAAGGCCGCAGCGCTCTGCCCGACCACCACGCTGGCATCGCCGATTGCCAAGGCGCCCTGGCCGAACGCGCTTGCGCCCAGGCCCGCGGCAATGGCCTGGGTTCCGATGGCAGTGGTGGCATTGGCCAGCGACTGTGCGCCGGCACCGGCCGCCACTGCGCCCTGCCCGTCGATCTTCGCCGCGTCGCTGTCATCGCCTGCGCCATCGGCCTTGAAATAACGGTTGCCGTCTGCGGCGACATCGGCCAGCGCAGCCTGGGTGGCGCGCGCCTGCGCGTCCAGCTGCGCCTTGTTCACCGCATCGGTGGCCTGGCTGCCTGCGGCAACATTGGTGATCTGCCGTTCCTTGCCGGTATCACCCACGGACACCGTGTTGGCACGCGTGGCCTTGGAGCCGGCGCCCAGCGCTACGCTATTGGCCGCACTGGCGCTGCTGTTGCTGCCGATCGCCACCGCGTTGCTGCCCTTGGCCGTGGCCGAGCCTTCGATCAGGCACTTTTCGAGCAGCTTGCCGCTGAATGCCACGCAGGTGGCGCTGCCGCCGATCTGCACCGACTGTGCTGCGGCGATACCGCTCATGCCCAATCCCAACACCAGGCCCAGTGCCATCGCCAACCTTGCGGGCGCAGCCTGCGTTGCATCGCGGCGCTGGTCGACGACCCCGTCGCCGCTGTCGGAGGAGGCCAGTTCCGAGGCCACCACCAACTGACCCAATGCTTTGTTCCAGACCTTGCGATAAATCCGATTCATCGGTACGGCTCCTGATTGGACTGGTTTTGGGCAAAGCAACGCCACCGCTGGGCTTTCCGGCCCAACGTCCCCTGGGGGCGTTTATTCGCGTGATTTACTGCGGGGTATTGCCGAACGGCGCGCAGCGACAGAAAACCGAGCGCGTGCGCCAAGCGGTTACTGCGAAATGAATGATTCTGAAACGGGGTTCAAGTGTTAACGGCAACTTTGCAGATCGTCAAGACTTTGACACAGCAAATCCTATTGCCGTGAAGCACATCACTATTTCACGTGTTTATGAAATGATTTTGTTATGCATGCGTGACGATTCCTCGACGCATGAAAATGCATGTAACTAGCGGTCGCGACTGGAGTTTCAAGCGCGCAAAGAAAAACCCGCCGATCAACGGCGGGTTTTTCCATACGCGATGGCATTGAGGCCTGCGCGATGCAGTGCGATCAGCCGCACCACACCCGCGCGTTGCGGAACATGCGCATCCACGGCGAGTCACCCTGCCACTCGGCCGGAGCCCAGCTCAGGTTGAGCGCGCGCGGGGTGCGCTCCGGGTGCGGCATCATGATGGTGACGCGGCCGTCGCTGCTGGTCAGGCCGGTGATGCCGTCCGGCGAACCGTTCGGGTTCAGCGGGTACTGGCTGGCGACGTTGCCATTGCCGTCGATGTAGCGCAGCGAGACGCGTGCGGCGGCCTGGTCGACGGCGTTGTCGAACACGGCCTGGCCTTCGCCGTGCGCCACCGCTACCTGCAGGCGCGAGCCGGCCATGCCACGCAGCAGGATCGACGGCGATTCCACCACTTCCAGCAGCGCGGTGCGGGCTTCGAACTGCTCGCTGGCGTTGCGACGGAACTGCGGCCAGTGCTCGGCACCCGGGATGATGTTTTTCAGCTGGCTCATCATCTGGCAGCCGTTGCACACGCCCAGCGCAAAGCTGTCGTCGCGCGCGAAGAACGCGGCGAAGGCATCACGCAGTGCGCTGCGCTCCAGGATCGAGGTGGCCCAGCCACGGCCGGCACCGAGCACGTCGCCGTAGCTGAAGCCGCCGCAGGCGACCAGGCCGGTGAAGTCCTGCAGGGCCACGCGGCCTTCGATCAGGTCGCTCATGTGCACGTCGAACGCGCGGAAGCCGGCACGTTCGAAGGCGTTGGCCATTTCAATCTGGCCGTTCACGCCCTGCTCGCGCAGCACGGCCACGCGCGGGCGCGCACCGGTGCTGATGAACGGCGCCGCCACGTCTTCGTTGAGGTCGAAGCTGAGCTTCGGCTTCAGGCCCGGCGCATTGAAGGCACGGGCGACCTCGCGCTCGGCATCCGCGTTGGCCGGGTTGTCGCGGCGCTTCTGCATCGCGTGGGTGACCGACCACCAGGCGTCGAACAGCGCGTCCCAGCGCCACTCGGCCAGGTTCTCGCCACCCAGCGACACGCGCACCACCGGTGCAGTGGTCGGCTTGGCGATGCGCTGCGCGCATTCGGTCAGTGCATGGCGCTCGACCAGGTCGGCGAACGCTGCGCGGTCTTCGCGTGCGATCTGCACCACCGCGCCCAGTTCTTCGTTGAACAGGCTGCGGAACGGATCATCGCCCCAGGCATCGAGGGTGATATCCAGGCCCAGGCGCGAGGTGAAGGCCATTTCGCACAGCGCAGCGAAGGCGCCGCCGTCGCTGCGGTCGTGATAGGCCAGCAGCAGGCCGGACTGGCGCGCATCGCGGATCAGCTCGAAGAAACCACGCAGGCGCTGCGGGTCGTCCAGGTCCGGCGCGGCACCGGCGAAGGCCGGCAGGTCGGCGTGGTCGGCATGCACCTGGGCCAGGATCGAACCGCCCAGACGCTGCTTGCCGGCGCCGAGGCCGATCAGCCACAGCTCGCTGTCCACGTCGCGGTCGAGCAGCGGCGTCAGCTGCTGGCGCACGTCGGCCACCGGCGCGAACGCCGAGATCACCAGCGACACCGGCGACACGCTCTTGTGCGCCTCGCCCTGGTCGTGCCACTGCGCCTGCATCGACAGCGAGTCCTTGCCCACCGGGATGCTGATGTCCAGCTGCGGGCACAGTTCCATGCCCACTGCCTTCACCGCGTCGTACAGCAGCGCGTCTTCGCCGGGGTGGCCGGCCGCGGCCATCCAGTTCGCCGACAGCTTGATTTCATCCAACGCATCGACCGGGGCCGCGCACAGGTTGGTCAGCGCTTCGCCCACCGCCATGCGTGCCGACGCAGCGGCGTCGAGCAGGGCCAGCGGGGTGCGCTCGCCGATCGACATCGCTTCGCCGGCCACGCCGTCGAAGTCGGCCAGGGTGATCGCCACGTCGGAAACCGGCAGCTGCCACGGGCCGACCATCTGTTCGCGTGCGGTCAGGCCGCCGACGCTGCGGTCACCGATGGTGACCAGGAAGTTCTTCGAGGCGACGGTCGGGTGCGCGAGCACGCGCAGGCCCGCTTCCTGCAGGTCCAGGCCACCGGTCTTCAGCGCCGGCCAGCGCGGGGCCGACGGATGCGCGGTGTCGCGGTGCATCTTCGGCGGCTTGCCGAACAGCACATCCATCGGCAGGTCGATCGGCGCATCGGCCGGGGTGTGGCCCGGCACCGCACCGTAGGCCACCACCAGGTGTTCCTCGGCAGTCGCCACGCCAACCGCGGCGAACGGGCAGCGCTCGCGGGCACACAGTGCGGCGAACTCGGCCAGGCGCTCCTGGGCCACGCCCAGCACGTAGCGTTCCTGCGACTCGTTGCACCACAGCTGCATCGGCGACAGCGACGGATCATCGGTGGGCACCTTGCCCAGATCGATGACACCGCCGACCTTGGAGTCGTGCAGCAGTTCCGGGATGGCATTGGACAGGCCACCGGCACCGACGTCGTGGAAGAATTTGATCGGGTTGTTCGCCCCCATCGCCACGCAGCGGTCGATGACCTCCTGGCAGCGGCGTTCCATTTCCGGGTTGTCGCGCTGCACGCTGGCGAAGTCCAGGTCCTCGGCGCTCTCGCCGGAGGCCACCGAACTGGCGGCACCGCCGCCCAGGCCGATCAGCATCGCCGGACCGCCGAGCACAATGACCGCATCACCGGCCTGCAGCTGGATCTTGTCGACCTGCACGCGGTCGATCGCGCCGAGGCCACCGGCCAGCATGATCGGCTTGTCGTAGGCACGCACCAGATCGGCGCCTTCCGGCAGCTCGAAGCTGCGGAAGTAGCCGAGCAGGTTCGGGCGGCCGAACTCGTTGTTGAACGCAGCGCCGCCAAGCGGGCCGTCGGTCATGATTTCCAGCGCCGGTGCCATGCGCGGGTTCAGCGCGCGCGGCGCTTCCCACGGCTGCGGCAGCTCGGGAATGCGAAGGTGCGAGACCGAGAACCCGGACAGGCCCGCCTTCGGCTTGCCGCCGCGGCCGGTCGCGCCTTCGTCGCGGATCTCGCCACCGTTGCCGGTCGAGGCACCCGGGAACGGCGCGATCGCGGTCGGATGGTTATGCGTTTCCACCTTGATCTGGAACGCGCTGGGCACCTGCGGCTCGCGGCGGTATTCGCCGCTGGCCGGATCCGGGCGGTAACGCGACGCCGGATGGCCTTCGATCACCGCGGCGTTGTCGCTGTACGCGCTGAGCGTGTGCTGCGGGGTCTGCTGGTGGGTGTTCTTGATCATCCGGAACAGCGAGCGGTCCTGTTCCTGGCCGTCGATGGTCCAGCTGGCGTTGAAGATCTTGTGGCGGCAGTGCTCGGAATTGGCCTGCGCGAACATCATCAGCTCGACGTCGGACGGCGCGCGGCCGAGCGCGGTGAAGCGTTCGCGCAGGTAGTCGATCTCGTCCTGGGCCATGGCCAAGCCGAGGCGCTGGTTGGCAGCCTCCAGCTGGTCCACCGGCACGCGTTCCAGTTCACCGCGGGCCGGCGCCGAGAACAGCGCCTGGCCCTGTCCCACGGTCTCCAGCACCGACTGCGTCATCGGGTCGTACAGCGCCTTGACCAGCGCCTGCTGGGCGGCGGCATCGGCCGGCCAGCCCTGCACGTCGATGCGCAGGCCACGCTCGACCCGGCTGACCGGCTGCCCGGCACCACGGACCAGTTCGGTGGCCTTGCTCGACCACGGCGACAGCGTGCCCAGGCGCGGCACCACGATGCGGCTGACCGCGCCGTCGGCCACGGCCTCGGCCTGCGGCGCGGCTTCGAGGATGCGGCACAGGGTGGTCAGGTCGGGGGCGGCGCTGCCTTCGGGCTGCACGAAGTAGACGTGCCAGGCACCGCTGATGCGCAGGGAGGGAGCGATGGACTGCAGGCGGGATTCAAGACGTTCGCGGCGGAACGGCGACAGGGCGGGCGCGCCCTCGAGGACCATCATGTCCGGGGAACCGTAGTTGGGAAACGGGCCCGACATTGTACCGGAAGCGGGGGAAGGGCTTTGGCCGGGCGGCGCCCGGCACCCGCCGAAGCCAAGGCAACGGCAACAGCAACAGCAACGGCCAAGGCAACAGCAGGCATTCCGTGGGCTGGCGGGGTGGTGGGGGCCAGCAGGACACGCCGTAAACCCGTCCATGGGGGCTCGATGGCGCCATCCATGGCGCCAACGGTCCTGCTGGCCCCCAC
>NZ_JBDJKU010000037.1:0-46184 GCF_039673015.1 Stenotrophomonas sp. TWI1409 | reverse complement strand
GTCCGGTTGTGGGGGCGTGAGCCGCATGGATGCGGCGACCGAGTTTACATGGACGTACTTGCAGCGTCCCCCGCAACCGGACCCACCCCGCCATCCCCCAGGAACCCAGCTTTTGCTCCGGCTGTTGCTTCGGCTCTGGCTCTGGCTCTGGCCTCTGCAGGTGCCGGGTGCAACCCGGCCGATACCCTCCCAGTGCTAGGCTGTGGCTACCGACAACCACGGAGGCGGGATGGGGGCGATCGTGTTGTTGCCGCTGTGCGTGGACGATGCCGCGCTCGACCGCTGCCTGGCCGCGCTGGATGCCGGCACCGCGCCGGGAACCGCGGTCTGGCTGGCCGATGACGCGCAGACCGGCCCGCGTGCGCAGGCGGTGGTGGAGCACTGGTTGGCGCATACGCCATTGCAGGCCGAATACACCCGCCGCGCGCGGCCGTTGGGCGAGGTCGCCCATCTGGATGAGATGCTGCGCGCCTGCGAGGGCATGGACGTGGCGGTGCTGGCGCCGGACAGCGTGCCCGCGCCGGGCTGGCTGCAGCAGCTGCAGGATGCCTTCGCCCGCGACGCCGCCATCGCCACCGCAACCCCGTGGTGCAATGCCGGCGAAACCGCTGCATGGCCGCGGCTGGGCGAAATCAATCCCGAACCGGAGGACCCGGCGCTGCTGGCACACACCTGTGCCACGCTGCCGGTGCTGCATCCGGAGCTGCCCTCGGCGGTCACCCACGCGGTACTGGTGCGCGGCAACGCGCGTCGCCGCGCCGGCGGCCTGGACGTGGACAGCTACGCCGGCTGGAACGCGGCACTGGTGGACCTGAGCCTGCGCATGGCTGGCCTGGGATGGCGCAACGTGCTGTGCGAGACCGCCTTCGTCAGCCGGGCAGGGGAGGCGGTCAGCCGTGATGGCGATCTCGAGGCCCTGGCCGCGCGCTGGCCGGGGTGGGTGCCACGGTTGGCTGACTTCCTCATGCACGATCCGTTGCATGGCCTGCGTGCCGATCTGCAGCAGCGCATGCGGCAGGCGATAATGCCGAAGGAACAGGGTGACCTGTTCGTCTCGTCTTCCGCGCCGGAGCCTCCTGCTTGAATGTTGCCATTGCCGCCATCGTCGTCACCTACCAGAGCGGCAGCACCATCGACGCCTGCCTCTCGCGTCTGCGCCAGGCGCAGGACGTGGCCGAGATCCGGGTGATCGACAATGGCTCGATGGATGGCACGCTGGATATCGTGCAGCGCCATGCCAGCCACGACCCGCGCGTGCGTTTCGTCGGCAATCCGGACAATCCCGGCTTTGCCGCCGCCAACAACCAGGGCGTGGCCGATTCGCACAGCCCATGGCTGGCCTTCATCAACCCGGACCTGATGGTCGAACCGGAGACGTTGGCCGCACTGCGCAGCCGCGCGGAAGGACTGGGCGACTGCCTGCTCGGTGTCGAGCAGGTGGACGAGCAGGGCCATGCCGACGAAGCCGTGCGCCGCCGCGACCCGGATTTCCTGATGATGCTGCGCTCGCCGGGCAAGGGCTCGAAGCTGGCGGTGCCGCGTGACCCGCAGCAGGCGCTGCAGCGGGTGCCGGCGCTGTCCGGTGCGCTGCTGATGATGCCGCGTGCATTGTTCGACTGCATCGGAGGTTGGGACGCCGGCTATCGCCTGCATGCCGAAGACCTGGACCTGTGCCGGCGTGCACGCGAAGCCGGAGCAGTGGTGGCGATCGCCAATGACCTGCAGGTCACCCACGTTCGTGGCGTCTCCAGCCGCTCGCGGCCGTTCTTCGTGGAATGGCACAAGCACAAGGGCCTGTGGCGCTATTTCCAGAAGTTCGAGGCCAGGCAGCGTTCGCTGCCGGTGCGGGTAGCGGTGTGGGGCGCGATCTGGGCGCACGCGCTGATGCTGGTGCCGAAGCTGCTGCGCAGGGCGCTGTAGCGCCGAGCCCACGCTCGGCTCAGGCAACACATCCAGCCGAGCGTGGGCTCGGCTCTACGGAGGGCGGGCGCGCCCACGGTTCACTCCGCCGGGCGCATAATCCGCCCCATGCCTATCATCCAGTCCCTGCTCGACACCGACCTGTACAAGTTCACCATGATGCAGGCGGTGCTCCACCAGCACCCCGGCGCCCAGGTGCAGTACCGGTTCAAGTGCCGCACGCCCGGCATCGACCTGGCCCATTACATCGACCAGATCGACGAAGAGATCGACCACCTGTGCAGCCTGCGTTTCAGCGACGCGGAGCTGGACTACATGCGTGGCCTGCGCTTCGTGAAGCCGGACTTCGCCGATTTCCTCGGCCTGTTCCACCTCGACCGCAAGTACATCCAGCTGCGCGCGTCGGAGACCGTGCCCGGCGAGATCGAACTGGACATCACCGGCCCCTGGCTGCACACCATCCTGTTCGAAGTGCCGCTGCTGGCGATCATCAACGAAGTCTGGTTCCGCAACACCACCACCGCCGACTTCGCCGAGGGCGAGCGCCGCCTGCAGGCCAAGGCCGCGCTGCTGCGTGATACCCCGGGGTTCGAGCAGTGCCGCATCGCCGACTACGGCAGCCGCCGCCGCTACTCGCGTGACTGGCATGCCCGTCTGCTGCCGCTGCTGCGCGATGCGCTCGGCCCGCAGCTGGTCGGCACCAGCAACGTGCACTTCGCCCGCCTGTACGGCATGACCCCGCACGGCACCATGGCCCATGAGTACCTGCAGGCGTTCCAGGCGCTGGGCCCGCGCCTGCGCGATTCGCAGGTGGCGGCACTGGAGTCGTGGGCACGCGAGTATCGCGGCGACCTCGGCATCGCGCTGTCCGACGTGGTCGGCCTGGATGCGTTCCTGCGCGACTTCGACATGTACTTCTGCAAGCTGTTCGACGGCGTCCGCCATGACTCCGGCGATCCGTTCGACTGGGGCGACCGCATGCTGGCGCACTTCCAGCAGCGCCGGGTGGATGCACGCAGCAAGGTGCTGGTGTTCAGCGATGGGCTCGACATCGCCAAGGTGATGCGCCTGTACGACTACTTCCGTGGTCGCTGCCAGGTCGCCTTCGGCGTCGGCACCCACCTGACCAATGATCTGGGGCCAACGCCGCTCAACATCGTCATCAAGATGGTCCGCTGCAACGGCCAGCCGGTGGCCAAGCTCAGCGATTCGCCGGGCAAGAGCATGTGCGACGACCCGGGCTACCTGGCCTATCTGCGCCAGGTGTTCGAGCTGCCGCCGGCGTAAACACGTCGGCTTACAGGTAGTCGACCACCACCAGGTAGGCGCCCTGCAGCGGCTGCTGCTTCGAAGCCTGCACGCTGTAACGCTCGGAGAAGGCGATATCGCCGGCGCGCATCGCGCTGGCCGACACCGACAGCTTCTGGCCCTGGCGCTTGCCGTCGCGCAGCGTCGCGGCCTGACCATCGGCCAGCGCCGTCACGGCCACCGTCGAGCCCTTGGCCGAGGGCGGGCAGGCGGCCAGGCTCAGCTCACCCTGGGACAGGTTCGTCGTGCAGCCCGGCTCGGCGATACGGCCGCTGAAACGGATGCTGCCGCTGCTGGCCTGGGCCAGCGCACTGACGGACATCAGGGCCACACACAGCAGAATGGAGTTCCTCATGACACGTTCTCTGGTTCGGTGTGTCCTAGTTAGCGACAGGTTCGATCCGTCTTTAATAGGACAAATCCGAATCTGCTAGGGCCATCACCAAGAAAGAGTGATGCGCATCAAATAAGGCGATTTCCACCTGAAAAAAGCCTGTTTTCGCGCATGCCGAACGCGCCACGGGAAGCGTCATGCAGGGTCGTTTGTGACCTGATCGCCTTGCCGTCAAATCCCCCACGCCCGCCGGGCTCTCATTCCGCTTACCACGTCACATTTGAGGCGTCAATGAATTGGCGTTCAGAAAAATAATGAGACTTTCATCACAGTTGTGCCTATACTTGCGTCACGGATTCAGGGGAAGGTATGTCCGAGTCCGGCCACAGGTGAGACGCAAGGATGGGTCTTGATAGCCCGGCAGTGCTCCTTGCTTCCTCCTCTACTTCTCATCTCTTCAGTAGGGTTAGGTAAAAGCGAATGCACAAGATCAATATCATCGCCGCTCTGATGCTGGCCGCCGCTCCGCTGGCCGCCAACGCCGCCGACGGCACCATCACCTTCAACGGCAAGGTGACCGACAAGACCTGCACCATCTCGACCCCGGGCGGCAAGGACTTCTCCGTCAACCTGCCGACCGTGTCCAAGAACACCCTGGCCGCCGCCGGTAACGTTGCCGGTCGCACCCCGTTCGCCATCAACCTGACCAAGTGCAGCGCCGGCAACGTCGCGACCTACTTCGAGCCGGGTTCGACCGTTGACTTCAACACCGGCCGCCTGCTGAACCAGGCTTCGGCCAACGCTGCCACCAACGTGCAGCTGCAGCTGCTGGGTTCGAACAACCAGGTCCTGCCGATCAAGGCTGCAGGCGCTGGCCAGGCCCAGACCAACTCGCAGTGGGTCACCGTCGGCACCGACGGCTCGGCCGATCTGAACTACTACGCTGAGTACTACGCCACTGCCGCCGCCACCCCGGGCGACGTCACCAGCAGCGTCAAGTACACGATCATCTACAACTGATCGTAGTCGTACCCGCACTGGCCGGCGTACGCGCCGGCCAGTGCCTCGCGGCCCCTGGCCACATACCTCGAGCGTAGTACTTCCGATGAAAGCATTCTTTCCCCGGGCGCTGCTGCTGGCAGCGTTCACGCTGCCCTTCTGCCAGAACGCTCTGGCCGGCGTGGTGGTCAATGGCACGCGAGTGATCTATCCGGCGCAGGCGCGCGAAGTCACCGTGCAGGTCGACAACGTGGGCGATTCGCCGGCGCTGGTGCAGGCCTGGATCGACAGCGGCGACGCCAACCAGACCGCCGATACCAGCGATGCCCCGTTCGTGCTGACGCCGCCGATCGCGCGCGTCGAGCCGGGCCGCAGCCAGGCGCTGCGACTGATCTTCTCCGGCGCGCAGCTGCCGACCGACCGCGAGTCGGTGTTCTGGCTCAACGTGCTGGATGTTCCGCCGTCCCCGGACAACGCCGACAGCGGCGAACAGAATTACCTGCAGGTCGCGTTCCGTTCGCGCCTGAAGCTTTTCTACCGGCCGCAGGGCCTGAAGGGCGTCGCCAACGACGCGCCGGCAGCGCTGCGCTGGACCCGCACGGGCGACCGTCTGCGGGTGGAAAACCCGAGCCCCTTCCACGTCACTCTGGCCGAAGTACATGCCGTGACCGGCAGCAGTGAAAAGGCCGTCGAGGACAAGGGCGCGATGGTCGCGCCGAAGCAGAGCCTGGAGTTCGCCGCACCGGCGGGCACCGACCAGGTCCGCTTCATCACCATCAACGACTACGGCGGCCGGGTGGAACACACCATCCGCCTCGGCAGCACCGGGGGCTGAACGCGCCGCGCCGGCCTTGGGCCTGCGCATCCCGCCACCGCCGCTGTGCGGCGAATTGAAGGAATGTCAGTGTGATCGGAAACAGATTGACATTGTCGATCCATCAGGCGCTTTGCCTGTTGGTTGCTGGCGTGGCCTGCCCAGGATGGGCGCTGGCTGCCCCGGCCAATCTCGGCGAACAGGCGCTGATGGCGCAGAGTGGTGCGGCCAATGCGCGTGCACCGGAATCGGCCCAGTTCAACTCCAGCTTCCTGTCTGGCCAGGCCAAGCAGGTCGATCTGGCGGCCTTCAGCAACGGCAACCCGATGGTGGCCGGCAACTACCGTGTCGACGTCTACGTCAACGGTGCCTGGCAGGGCCGTCGCGATCTGCAGTTCAAGGCCGATGCGCAGGGCCGTGTCGACGCCTGCCTGCCGCTGCCGATGCTGGAAGAAATGGGCGTGGACAGCGAAGCCGTGCTGCTGCAGCAGGATCCGTCCGTGCCGACCGACAAGACCAGCTGCGTGCCGGTCCAGCAGCGCATGGCCAATGCCTATGGTGTCTATGACAGCGGCAACCTGCGCTACGACCTGAGCATCCCGCAGGTGTTCCTGCGCCGTGAGGCACGCGGCTACGTCAACCCGGCGCTGTGGGACCGCGGTATCAATGCCGGCTTCGTCGGCTACAGCTTCAATGCCATCGACAGCGACAGCCGTGTCGAAGGTGGCCAGCGCAACCGCAGTGCCTACCTCGGCCTCAACGCCGGCATGAACCTGGGTGGCTGGCAGTTCCGCCACGATTCGAACCTGACCTGGTCCGAGGGCGATGGCCGCCATTGGCAGAGCATCGCCACCTATGCGCAGCGCGGCATCCCGCAGGTGCGCGGCATGCTCACCATCGGTGAGGCCTACACCACCGGTGAACTGTTCGACTCGATCGGTTACCGCGGTGCCAGCCTGGCCAGCGACGACCGCATGCTGCCCGATTCGCTGCGCGGTTACGCGCCGGTCGTGCGCGGCATCGCCGAGACCAACGCACGCATCGAAGTACGCCAGAACGAGCAGCTGATCTACTCCTCCACCGTGTCGCCGGGCAGCTTCGTCATCGACGACCTGTACCCGACCGGCTACGGCGGCGACCTGGAAGTGAGCGTGATCGAGGCCGATGGCCGCCGCCGCGAATTCAAGGTTCCGTTCGGTTCGGTGCCGCAGATGCTGCGCGAAGGCGTGTCGCGTTACTCGCTGACCGCCGGCCAGGTGCGCAACAAGCTGCTGGCCGATGAGCCGTGGCTGGTGCAGGGCACCTACCAGCGCGGTATCGGCAACCAGCTGACGCTGTACGGCGGCAGTGCACTGAGCGACGGCTACCTGTCGCTGCTGTACGGCGTCGGCCTGTCCACGCCGGTTGGCGCGTTCGCCGCCGACGTCACCCACGCACGTACGACGTTCGACCACTACGGCAACCACACCGGTGCCAGCGTGCGCTTGAGCTACAGCAACATGATCGGCGAGACCGGGACCAACCTGACCCTGGCCGCCTACCGCTATTCGACCGAAGGCTTCTACAGCCTGCAGGACGCGCTGTATGGCCGTGATTCGGACAAGCGCGGCATCGATCCGACCACCCGTGGCCGTCAGCGCAGCCAGTTCCAGGTAACGCTGAACCAGCCGCTGGGCCGTCGCGGCGGCGCGCTGTACGTGACCGGCTCGGTGCGTGACTTCTACGACCGCCCCGGCACCTCCAAGCAGTATCAGGTGGGCTACAACAACGCCTGGCGTTCGGTGAACTACGGCTTCTCGGCGCTGCGCACCGAAGAGGGCGTGCTCGGCCGTTCCGATACCCAGTACCTGCTGTCGATGAGCGTGCCGCTGGGCCGGGGTTCGCACCCGGTGTCGTTCAGCGCCGACCTCGGCGTGCGCGAGCGCGGTGGCTACGACAACAGCCGCGTTGGCATCACCGGTTCGACCGGCATCGACAACAACTTCAGCTACGGTGTGGCGCTGTCCGACTCCCGCGAAGGTGGCACCACCGCGGTGGGCAGTGCGGAATACCGCAGTCGCTACAGCGCGTTGAACGCGACCTACAGCCACTCGCGCGATTTCCGCCAGGCGTCGGTCGGTGCCAACGGCAGCGTGGTCGTGCATCCGGGTGGCTTCACCTTCACCCCGCAGCGTGGCGACACCATGGTGCTGGTCGAAGCGCCGGGCGCACGCGATGCGATCGTCAGCAACGCCCCGGGCCTGCGCGTCGACGGCCGCGGCTACGCGGTGGTCCCGTACGTGTCGCCGTACCGCCTCAACACCGTCACCCTCGACCCGCAGGGCATGGCCCACGACGTCGAGCTGGAAAGCACCAGCCAGTCGATCGCGCCGTTCGCCGGTGCCATCAGCTACCTGCGCTTCGATACCCGCAAGGGCAACGCGCTGCTGATCCAGGTGCGCAACCCCGATGGCCGTACCATGCCGTTCGGTGCGCAGGTCAAGGACGAGCAGGGCCAGCCGGTGGGCATGGTCAGCCAGGGCGGCCGCCTGTACGTGCGCAGTGACAAGAACCAGGGCAGCCTGCTGGTGGAGTGGGGCGCGGGCGCCGACCAGCGCTGCACCGTTGATTACCAGGTACCGGCAGGCGCCGATGCGTCCAAGACCGGCTTCATCCCGCTGGAGGCAGCATGCCGATGATTTCTTCCCGTGGCCGCAAGGCGTTGGCTGCCATGGCCGTGCTCGGTGGCGTGTTGCTTGCGCAGCAGGCCAGCGCCGCGTGCCGTATCAGCTCAAGCTGGTTCACCGCACAGGACGTCACCATGGACATGGGCCAGATCGTGATTCTGCCCAGCACGCCGGTCGGCGGCGTGATCAAGGAGATCAGTGAGTCGATCACTCAGCGAGATCGGGTTGCCAGCTGTGACTGGAGCGGTGGTCGTTCGATCGGTGAATACGTCAACGCGGCGCAGAAGCGCCCGGTGCCCGGTTTTGCGAATACCTATGAAACCGATGTCCCCGGTGTCGGCATCAAACTGTTCCGTGATTCGGGATCGATCCAGGTCTACTACCCCCATCAGCTGAGCTTCGGCGGTGGTAGCAGTGTTACGTTGATCGGGGGTCGCTTCCGCATCCAGTTGATCAAGACTGCCGCACAGACCGGCTCGGGCGTGATCGCGCCGAATGGTCGCTTCACTACGTATTACTTTGATGGTGACGGTGCCAGCAAGCCAGTGCTGACCTCGACCTTCAGGGGCTCGGGCACCACCGTGGTCAGCCCGACCTGTGAAGTGCAGGCCGGCAGCCGCAACATTGCTGTCGATTTCGGCAGCGTGCCCAACACCACCTTCACCGGTGTCGGTTCCAAGGCTGTCGATCGCGATTTCGAGATCCGCCTGAACTGCCAGGGCAGCAATGTCGCGCAGTATCAGAGCAAGATCGGTATCCGCCTGGATGCCGACCAGGACAGCTCGAACATGCCGGGCGTGCTGAAGCTCAGCGCGGCCACCAACAGTGCCACCCGCATCGGCATCCAGATGGTCCAGCGTGATGGCAGCACCGAGCGCGAAGTGCGTTTCGGCCAGACCGTCAACGTCGGTACCACCACGCCCGGCACCAGCACGATGACCTTGCCGCTGCGCGCGCGTTACGTGCAGACCCAGGCCGGCACGGTGGGTGCAGGTGTCGCAAACGGCCAGGCTACCTTCACCATCCAGTACGAGTAAGTCGGCCGCAGGCCGTGCCACTGCTGCGTTCCACCGCAACGTCGCCCGTTCCACGGGCGGCGTTGACTGCGTCTTGATCTTCCAACGATGAAGATCAATACCACGACGCGCGTACCATCATTCGAATGTGATGTACGTCGCGATTTTGGAGTTTCCTCATGAGGTGACCGTCTCCTGCCTGCGGGTGTTGGACGGGAACGCCGAAAGGATCCAGACGTGGCTACAGCTCCTGGCATTCCCTCGCGCCGGCCTTTCGGAACGCTGCGATGAAGGTCCTGTCGGTGTTCGGCACGCGACCGGAAGCGATCAAGATGGGGCCGCTGGTAAGGGCCTTGGCGGAGGCTGCGGACATCGAATCGGTGGTCTGTATCACCGGCCAGCACCGGGCGATGCTGGACCAGGTGATGTCGCTGTTCGCGATCACCGCCGACCATGACCTCGATGTCATGGTGCCCAACCAGACCCTCAATGGCCTGTGTTCCAAGCTGTTCGAACGGCTTGACGCGCTCTACATGCAGGTTCGTCCGGACCGGGTACTGGTGCACGGCGATACCACCACGGCGATGACCGCCGCACTGGCCGCGTTCCACCACCGCATTCCGATCGGTCACGTCGAGGCCGGCCTGCGTACCGGCGACATCAACCGGCCGTGGCCGGAGGAAATGAACCGGCGGGTGATCGATGTGGTCGGCCACCAGCTGTACGCGCCCACGCCCAGCTCGCGCGCCAACCTGGCCGGTGAACACCTGGGCGGGCAGATCCTGGTCACCGGCAATACCGTCATCGATGCCCTGCAGCAGACCGTAGAGCGGCTGGATGCCGACCCGGCGCTGCGTGCGCGGGCTGACGAACCCTTCCACATGCTTGACCCCGATCGTCGCCTGCTGCTGGTCACCGGCCACCGCCGTGAGAGCTTCGGGCAGGGCTTCGAGGACATCTGCCGTGCACTGGCCGAACTGGCGCGGCGGCCGGACCTGCAGGTGCTGTACCCGGTGCATCTCAACCCGAACGTGCAGGGCCCGGTCAACGCCCACCTCGGCCATCTCGACAACGTGCACCTGGTGCCGCCGCAGGACTACCTGCGCTTCGTGCGCCTGATGCAGCGCGCCGACGTCATCCTCACCGACTCCGGTGGCGTGCAGGAAGAAGCGCCTGCGCTGGCCAAGCCCGTGCTGGTCATGCGCGACGTCACCGAACGCCCGGAGGCGGTCGAGGCCGGTGTGGTGACGCTGGTCGGCACCACGCCCTCGCGCATTGTCGAGGCGGTCAACGCAGCACTGGCCCAACCACCGCAGCCGACCCACTTCGACCCCGATGCCAGTCCCTACGGCGATGGCCGTGCCAGCGCGCGCATCGTCGCCGCCCTGCGTGGCACGCCCCTTCCCGAATTCTCGCCCGGCCTCCGCAACAGCGGTGCCGCCCACCCCCATCCACGCGAAGTGACGCCATGACCCAGACCGGCCGCTCTCCCCTGTTTGCATCCGCCGCCGCGTTCGTCCTGTCGGGCGTGGTTGCCAGTGCCCATGCCGCCGACAGCGTCGCCGGCCAATTCGCCGAATGGAGCGGCGACAGCACGGTCAACCGGCAGATGACCCTGCGTGAACTCGGTTTCCGCCAGCCGCTGGTGCTCAGCGGGCAGGAGAGCCAGCACGAGGTCTACCTGCCGGTGCCTGCAGGCGTCGCCACCCGCGATGCGCAGCTGCAGCTGGACGGGCGCTATGTGCGCGGCCACGCCGGGCGCACTTCCGGCCTGTGGTCGGTCGATGGCGATCCGATCGCCGCGCGCTCGATCACCGATGCGCAGGGGGACGCCAGCCAGCTGCTGGCCATTGATGGCGAACCTCGCCAGAACGGCTTCGTGCGGGTCGGCGTCGGCTGGTGGTCGATCGTCTCCGACTACCAATGTGCCGACCAGAGCGCGCCGGCCAACGTTTTGCGGCTGTCGCCGGACTCGCGTTTCAGCTACCGCTTCGACGGCCGCGCCGTGGACACCGTGGCCAAGGCCTGGGGCGCGCTGCCACCGCAGGTGCGCCTGCTGGTGGACGGCAAGGCGCTGCAGGCGCCCGCCTACGACGCCGCCTGGCGCATCGGTACCGCGTTGCAGGGCGGTGGCAAGCAGGTGCAGGTGGTGGCGCTGCCCAAGGTCGGTGACAGTGTCGACCTGGCCGGCATCAGCATCCCGGCCAGCCTGCAGGGCGTGCCAGCCTATGCCGCGCTGGCTGCGGGCGAGCGCACGCATGCGATCAAGGACCTGGCCGAAGTGGGGGCGCTGCTGTCGCTGCGTGACAGCGGACCCTTGGCCGCTGACGTGATGATCGGCAGCGATGCGCTGCGGGCCGGCGTACGCGCGGCACTGGACGCGCTGGCCGTACAGGTTGCGGCTACGGGTGCCGATGCGGGCGCTGCCTTCGCCGCGTGGCGCGGTACCGATATGGGCGGCCTGGAAAAGCCCACGGCCAACGCATCGGTCAGCGTGGTCGCCGTTGCTGGCCGTCCGACGCTGGTGGTCGACCCGGCGGCGGCGGGCAAGGTCGCCGGGTTGTTCGCCGAACAGTGGCGCAGCTATGCGCTGGGCCGCAGCCTGCAGGTCAGCGCGGCGGGAACACCGAAGCTGGACGGAGACCAGGTGCTGCTGAGCCGGCTCGGCAACATCGCCGGTACGATGGATGTGGTAACCCGCGCGGACCGCAGTGCCACCTTCGACCTCGGCACGCTGTCGGCCGATGGGCGCCTGCCCGAGGAAGTGGTGATCGATGTCTCGGCGGCGCCCAACGCCGCCGGGCAGGGCGCGGTGGCCACGATCCATTTCAACGATTACCTGCTGGGCGGTAAGGTGCTGTCGGCCAATGGCCAGCCGCAACGGCTGGTGGCCAAGGTGCCGGCCTACGCGCTGTCGGCGCGCAACGAGATCCGCGTCAGCTTCCTGCGCCAGCCGGCACGACCTTATTGCCACGATCCGGCCACCGCCTATCCGGTCTCGATCCTGCCCAGCAGCCACCTGACCCTGGCCAAGCGGTCGCTGGGCAGTGATTTCGTCGGCGCCAGCAGTCAGCTGTCGCGCGGCAACCAGGTGTTCGTGCCGGCCACGTGGCTGCAGGATGCACCGGCATCGCTGCGCAAGGTGATTGCGGTGGCCAGTGCAGTGGGTGCCTCGCCGGAGGCGTCGGAACTGAAGGTGGTCGATGCCGGTGCGGCGGTCAGCCCGGGTGCGCCGTGGCTGGCGTTCGGTGTGGCGCCATCGGGTGTCGATGTGGCCGGCCTGAAGGACGGTCATCTGCTGCTCGGCGGGGAGCCGCAGCCGCTGCTGGATGTCAGCGGGTTGGATCGTGCCGCGGTGGTGCAGGTCGGCACCGCCGGCGGACAGCTCGGCGTGCTGTACAGCGACCTGGGCGCACAGGCACCGCCGTTCGGCGCACCGTTCCGGCTGCTGCGCGGTGATCTCGCCGTGCTCGACGGCAGTGAGGCCGTGCGCGAATTCGACCGCCAGGATCCCTATGGCACGCGTATCGCGCAGGACGGCAATCCGCAATCGAAGTGGGAACGGCACATGGTCTGGTTGCTGCTGCTGGTCGGCGTGATCGTGTTCGCGCTGCTGGCCGCCCGCGTTACCCAGGTGCGCCGCCGCAAGTCCGCCAACACAGGGCACTGATCCACCGTGGACGGTCTGTTCTGGAACATCCAGCTGGCCAACTACTACGCTGCCCTGGAAACCACGGCGGCTGCGGTGGCCGTGCTGATCCTGATCTCCAGCCTCGATGACCTGTTCATCGATGTCTGGTACTGGGTGCGCGAGAGCTGGCGGGCGCTCACCATCAAGCGTCGCGAGGCGTACCGGCCACTGACCCAGGAAGACCTGCTGCAGCGGCCGCAACAGCCGCTGGCGATCATGGTGCCGGCGTGGATGGAGTACGACGTCATCGCGCAGATGGTGGAGAACATGATCAACGTACTCGACTACCGCGAGTACGTCGTGTTCGTCGGCACCTATCCCAACGACCAGCAGACCATCGACGAAGTGGAGCGCATGCGCCGCCGCTACAAGCGCCTGCGCCGCGTGGAAGTGCCGCATGACGGGCCGACCAGCAAGGCCGACTGCCTGAACTGGCTGATCCTGGCCATCTTCGATTACGAGAAACGCCACGACATCGAGTTCGCCGGGGTGATCCTGCACGACAGCGAGGACGTGCTGCACCCGATGGAACTGCGCTTCTACAACTACCTGCTGCCGCGCAAGGACATGATCCAGTTGCCGGTCACCTCGCTGGACCGCGAGTGGTACGAACTGGTGGCCGGCGTCTACATGGACGAGTTCGCCGAATGGCATGCCAAGGATCTGGTGGTGCGTGAAAGTGTTTCCGGCATGGTGCCGTCGGCCGGTGTCGGCACCTGCTTCTCGCGGCGCGCGCTGCTGGCACTGAGCGCGCAGACCGACAACCAGCCCTTCAACACCGACAGCCTCACCGAGGACTACGACGTCGGTGCGCGGCTGGCGGCGATGGGGATGCAGTCGATCTTCGCGCGCTTCCCGGTGGAGTTCCGCGTGCGTCGCCCGTCCTGGTTCGGCTGGGGCCCGGTACGCGAGCGCACCCAGCAAATGGCGCTGTGCGTGCGCGAGTACTTCCCCGACAACTTCCGCGCATCGTACCGGCAGAAGGCGCGGTGGGTGCTGGGCATCGGCCTGCAGAGCTGGGAGTCGCTGGGCTGGCGCGGCTCGCTGGCCACCAAGTACCTGCTGGCGCGCGACCGCAAGGGCATCATCACCTCGTTCGTCAGCATCATCGCCTACGTCATCTTCCTGCAGCTGCTGCTGTTCTGGCTGTTGAAGATGACCGGGCTGTGGACGATGCAGTTTCCCAGCGTGTTCCAGGCCGGTACCTGGCAGATGAACGTGGCGCTGCTGACCACGGCGGCGCTGGCCACCCGCGTCGTGCAGC
Source organism: Stenotrophomonas sp. TWI1409 (assembly GCF_039673015.1). Taxonomy (NCBI): domain Bacteria; kingdom Pseudomonadati; phylum Pseudomonadota; class Gammaproteobacteria; order Lysobacterales; family Lysobacteraceae; genus Stenotrophomonas; species Stenotrophomonas sp. TWI1409. The sequence goes on along the minus strand of NZ_JBDJKU010000037.1, from coordinate 32,172 downwards.
GCTTCTACTTCGTCAACCGGCTGTATGGCTGGGAGCATGCGCTGATGTCGATCCCTCGCATGGTGGTCGGCAACATGATCAATTTCATGGCCACCGCACGCGCGTGGAAGGTGTTCCTGGCCTACCTGCTGTTCGGCAAGCGCATGGTCTGGGACAAGACCATGCACGACTTCCCGGATGCGGCGCAGCTGGTGCAGACCCGCAAGCAGCTCGGTGAGCTGTTGACCACCTGGCAGGCGGTGGAACCCGAACGCCTGCAGCAGGCGCTGGATCAGCAGCAGGCAGGCCGCCAGCAGCCGTTGGGCCGCATCCTGCTCACCCAGGGCTGGCTGGATGATGAAACGCTGGCCGAGGCGATCGCCTTCCAGGGCGACCTGCCACGCGCGGTCATCGACGTGGACTACCTGCGCGCCTGCCAGTTCCCGGTCAGTGCCGATGCCTGCGTGCAATGGCGCATGCTGCCGCTGCCACCGCGTGAGCAAGGCACCCTGCGGCTGGCCGTCGCCAGCCCATTGCCCGAAGAGGCATTGGCGCTGCTGAAGCAGGAAACCCGCAGTGAGCACGTCGAACAGAGCATCGCCCGCGAAAGCGAAATCAACGCGGGCCTGCGCCTGATCGGCGGCGACCGGCAGTGGCACCTGGACAACGTGCCGCTGCTGGGCGACCTGCTGGTGGAAATGCGCCTGATCGACCACGCGCGCTTCGAGATCGCACTGGATGACTACATGCCGCAGCGCGACGGCCGCATCGGCGATTACCTGGTCAAGCAGGGCATCACCACCGAGGAGGCCGTGGCCCAGGCCATGCAGGAACAGCGCCGGCGTGCGGCCACGCTGCAGTCGCCGCCTCCAGGAGCCTTGCCGGCATGAAGACCACGCTGCTGTCCACCGTCATTGCTGTCGCGCTGGCTACAGCCACCGCACCGGTACTGGCACAGGCCGATGCGCCGCTGCCATTGTCCGGTGCGGCCTACCGCATCGCCGAACAGGCGTTTGCCGCCTATGAGCGTGGTGACTACCGAGCGGCGTACCAGCAGTCCACTGAAGCGATCCGGCTGCGCCCGGACGTGGTGCGGCTGCGCCTGCTGCAGATCTATGCGCTGCAGAAACTCGGGCGTGGTGCAGAAGCGCAGCAGCAGGCGCGGCGTGCGCTGGACGCGGGGATGAAGGATCCGGCCTTGCCGGCGCTGGCGGCTGCCACCGCTGCACGTAGCGCGGCAACCGGAGGCGAAGGTGCGCGCACGACATCCCCATCTCGTCCGGTCGGCAGCGCCGCACACCGCAGCAGGCAGCAGGCCTACGCGCTGGCCACCGAGGCGTACGCGGCCTATGACGCCGGGCGGATGGGAGAGGCGGCCAGCAAGGCCGAGCAGGCGTTCCGGAAGCAGCCGAAACAGGGCGCATGGGCCCTGCTATGGGTGGCAGCACTGGAGGCACAGCAACAGCCCGAACAGGCCGACGCCGCCATCGGCACCGCGCTGCAGCTGGGTGCATCGAATGCCGAGGCGCTGCGCACGCGGCGCGTGGCACTGGGTCGCCAACGCGCCCTGCTGCAGGCCCAGCAGGCCTATCAATCGCTGTCCGCAGGCGAGGATGCCGCCGCCATTGAGCAGGCACACGCTGCCGTGGAACTGGCCCCCGACGTGGCTTCATACCGGCTGCTGCTGATCACCGCGCAGCTGCAGGGCGATCAGCTGGCCGACGCTGAGCACAGTGCTGAACAGGCATTGCAGGTAGATGCCAACGACCTCAATGCACGGGTCATGCGCGGTTACCTGCGCCAGCGCCAGGGCAGCACGTTACGGGCCAATGAAGATTTCGACGCCGCGCTTGCCACGCCGGGATCAACCGCGCAGCAGCGCAACGTGCGACTGCTGGCGGTAGATGCGGCACTGGCCGCAGGTGATCGGGTACGCGCTGCTGCACTGCTGGCACCGTTGCAGGCGGCGGTACCGCCAGCTGAAGGCGATGCACGGACACGGCAGCTTCTGCAGCAGGGCATCGAGCAACGCAGCCGGGCGATCCGTTCCAGTCGCGCGCTTCCCCGCATCAGCGCCCAGACCTACCCGGCACCGTTCCAGCACTGCCAGTCTAGCGACACAGGCAATGTCTGCGAGTTGATGCCGGCCGACCTGCAGGGCGACGGCGGTGCCGCACAGCGTGCCTATGCTGCCTACGCGCGCCAGGATTACACCGATGCCATCGGTGAGGCACGGCAGGCCGTGCAACTCGCACCGGACGACGCGAACCTGCAGGGCCTGCTGACCACCACGCTGGCAGCGGGCAACCGCGCACAGCAGGACGAAGCACGGCAGCGCCTGGATGCGGCACTGGCGCAGCGTCCTGACGATGCGGAGGCGCTGATGCAGCGCGGCTACCTCAACCAGAAGGCGCACGAACCTGCGCGCGCACTGGCCGACTTCCGTGCCGCCGAGGCCACCGGCAAGGCACCGAAAAGCGTGGTGCTCGACCAGGCCTACGCCAGCGCAGCCAACGGCGATCATCCACAGGCGGTGTCACTGCTGCGTAGCGCCATCGACCGCGCCGACGTCGGTGAGCTGCCGCTGGATGAGCATCAGCGCTACAACGTGCGCAATGCCATCGCCAACTATTCACGCGAGTGGGGCGTGGTCGCCTCGGCGGGTTTCCGGGGTGCGCGCCAGGCCGCAACCAATGTCGGCGGTGCGGCGATCAGTACGCCCGGCGATTCGGTGTTCAGTACGCTGGAGGCGTTCTGGCGGCCACCAGCGTTCAATGACCAGCATGGCACGCTGGAGCTCTACGCACGCCTGCTCAACACGCTGTACGACGAGGGCGGCACCTACGAGTCGATCCGTGCGGTGGATCCGTGCACCGGCGAATCAACGCCGGATGCGCGTGCTCGCGCCGAGCGCCTCAGTCATTCGCGCTCGACCACCGGCTGGCCGTCCACCATCGCCTCGTTCGGCCTGCGCTACGCCTTTGGCCAGACCGGTCTGAGCGCCGGCATCGAGCGCCGCCAGTTCCTCGGCAGTGCCACCCGCCAGGGCGAGGTCTACCCCGCATCGGCAGCGGTGCAGTGCCGCCTGCAGCTGGCCCTGAACCGGCCACTGGAAGCCAGCACGCTGGCGCGCTACCGCTTGGCCAGCGGTTCCGGTGGATGGATGTCCTACCTGACCTACGGCTATTACCACGGCACCGATCTGCGCACCGATGTGAACCAGTGGTGGATGGTCAGTGGCTATGCGCAGGGGGGATATACCTGGGACGACAACGGTGCCACCTTCACCCTCGACGCGCTCGATGCCAACGGCACGCCGGTGCGGCGGATCGGCGACGCCAACGGGCGCCTGCATCGCGAACAGTGGTTCGCTGCTGGTGAACTGCGCGCCGGGCGCAGCTTCCGTTTCGGTGCCGGGCAGACGCACTGGGTGGTGACACCCTATGTCGTGGTTGGCGCCGATTGGCTGGACCAGCGCTCGCGCGTGCGCGACATCCGTTATCCGCCGTTCCCGGCGCAGTCGTTCGCGCTCAACGATACGCAGCGCAGCTGGTCCCTTGGCGCAGGGCCAGGCGTGGGCGTGCGTTACTGGTTCCGCGAGGACCACTACAACACACCGCGCTCCTACCTGGACCTGACCGTGCAGTACCGCTTCGCGATCGGCGGCGGTGATACGCAGCGCGCCAAGGGTCTGTTCGCCACCGCCATCCTCTACTACTGAGGCAGGCCCCAACGTCGTCGCAGGGCCGCGGCCTGCGGCGTGTCCTGGGTCAGCCATGGCTCCAGTGCATAGACCAGCACGTGCTGTGCGCCGCTGCCGCGTGCCCATGCCAACTGCCGCTGGACGCGCGCGGCATTGGCAGTTTCGCCCTTGAATCCGCTGCCGTCGGCAGGGCCGCCGGGCAGTTCGCGGAACAGTTCAACGATCGCATCGAAGCCGATGCCGTTGGCATGGAGATGATCGAGCAGCGGTTGCAGCTGCTGCACGTTGCCGGCGCCGGCGCCGGCCACCCCCACGCCGTCCTGCACCATCGGCCGCACGGCCGCGTGCGCGAGTACCGCCTGCCACAGCGTGACCAGGTTGCCATTGGTCTGCAGGCGGCTGAAGTAACAGGAGATCGCACAGTCACCGCCGCGTGCGCCGGCGGCCTGCACCAGGCCGTGCAACCACTGCGCCAGCCACAGCTGGCGTGCCGGATCGGCCCAGTGGTACTGCTCCAGCTCGTAGGGCAGGTACCAGCCCCCGAAGGCCGGCTGCTGCGCCCAGGGCGCCTGTGCCAACCAGCTGCGTGCGTGCGCCAGGCTCTCGGCCAGGAAGGCCTGCAGCGTGGCGTCGTCTGCGCCGATAGCCTGCCACCAGCGTTGCTGGAAGGGCAGGCCGACGCGGATGCGGATGTCGTTCTCGCTGGCAGCGGTGAACAGCTGCTGCAGGCTGCCGTCGGGCAATGACCAGTCGCCGTCGTTGCCACCGACGATGCCGGTCCATTGCAGCACCAGCTGCCTGCAGCCCAGCGTACGTGCAAGCTTCAAGGACCGCTGCCAGTCGGCCAGGCCCCACTGCAGGTGGCTGCGCCAGGGCTGCAGGAAGGTGCCATCCACCTGCACCGGCAGCGAGCAGCCGGGCAGGGTGGCGAGCGTACCGGCCAACGGCGCCAGTACTGCCGCACGCAGCAGCCGGCGGCGCAACGGCGAGGACGGATCAGCAGGAAGGACTGGCGGTGGCATGCCCGCATCATCCCAAAGCACCGTGCGCGGCAGGTGAACCACCGCCGGTAGTGCCGGCCGCTGGCCGGCACCGCCCAACGCTTACTCCAATGCGTAGCGCAGGGTAAACAGCACCGCCACCAGCCACACCGCCGGATGCACTTCGCGCCAACGGCCGGTACCGGCCTTCAGCGCGGCATAGGCGATGAAGCCGAACGCCAGGCCATTGGCGATGGAGTAGGTGAACGGCATCGCCAGCGCACACAGTGCCGCCGGCACCGATTCGGTCAGGTCGCTCCAGTCCACTTCCACCAGTTCGCGCAGCATCAGGCCAGCCACGAACAGCAACGCCGGTGCGGTGGCATAGCTGGGCACCATCGCCGCCAGCGGCGAGAACAGCAGCGCGGCCAGGAACAGTGCCGATACCACCAGTGCGGTCAGGCCGGTACGGCCGCCCACCTGCACGCCCGAGGCGCTTTCAGCGAAGGCGGTGGTGCTGCTGGTGCCGAGCATCGAACCGGCCACGATCGCCGTGCTGTCGGCCAGCAACGCGCGGCCGAAGCGCTTCTGCGCGCCCGGCAGCTTCAGCAGGCCGGCGCGGCCGACCACGCCATACAGGGTGCCGGTGGCATCGAACACTTCCACCAGCACGAACACCAGCACCACCTGCAGCAGCACCGCGATCGGCGCACCGCCGTCATGGTGCAGCAGGCCCGGCAGGTCCAGCTGCAGGAAGGTGGGTGCCAGGCTCGGCGGCAGCGAGACCAGGCCCTGGTACTGCACGTCGCCCAGCGCCCAGCCGGCGCCGGTCACCGCCAGGATGCCGATCAGGATCGCGCCACGGATGCGACGCGCTTCCAGTACCGCGATCAGCAGGAAACCGGCCAGCGCCAGCAGCGGCGGCGCCGTGTTCAACGGGCCCAGCGCCACCAGCGTGTCTTCATTGCCGACGATCACGCCGGACTTCTGCAGCGCGATGATCGCCAGGAACAGGCCGATGCCGGCCACGATGGCCGAGCGCAGCGACGAAGGAATGCCCGACACCAGCCATGCACGCACACCGGTCAGCGACAGCACCAGGAACACCAGGCCGGAGATGAACACCGCTCCCAGTGCCTGCTGCCACGGCAGGCCGGCAGCGCCGACCACGGTGAAGGCGAAGAACGCGTTCAGGCCCATGCCGGGCGCCATGCCGACCGGGAAGTTGGCGGCCAGCGCCATCACCGCCGAACCCAGTGCAGCAGCCAGGCAGGTGGCCACGAACACCGCGCCCGCATCCATGCCGGTGGTGCCAAGGATCTCGGGATTGACGAAGACGATGTAGGACATCGTCAGGAAGGTGGTGACACCGGCCAGCAGCTCGGTGCGCACGGTGGTGCCGTGCTGTTGCAACTGGAACAGGCGCTCGAACAGGGACATGGGGGAATCTCGCGACAATAATGCGTCACGACCAACGGTCGTGACCTACCCGAATGCAGAACGTGGGTACCGACCGTTGGTCGGTACGCTTCACAGCGTCACCACCAACGGTGGCGACCTACCAAAAGGAGAAAGGCCGCGCGAGCGCGGCCTTTCCTGTTGCCTTACTTCAGCGCCTTGAAGCGCAGGCGCTTCGGCGCGGCGTCGTCGCCCATGCGGCGGCGCTTGTCTTCTTCGTACTCGCGGTAGTTGCCCTGGAAGAACTCCACGTGCGAGTCGCCTTCGAACGCCAGGATGTGGGTCGCGATGCGATCCAGGAACCAGCGGTCATGCGAAATGACGAAGGTGTTGCCCGGGAACTCCAGCAGCGCATCTTCCAGCGCACGCAGGGTTTCGATGTCCAGGTCGTTGGACGGTTCGTCGAGCAGCAGCACGTTGCCACCCTGCAGCAGGGTCTTGGCCATGTGCAGGCGGCCACGCTCACCACCGGACAGCGAACCGACCATCTTCTGCTGGTCCTGGCCCTTGAAGTTGAAGCGGCCGATGTAGGCGCGCGACTGGATCTCGATGCCGTTGATGTTGAGGATGTCCAGGCCGCCAGCAATTTCCTGGAAGACGTTGTGGTTGCCTTCCAGCGCGTCGCGGCTCTGGTCCACGTAGGACAGCTTCACGGTCGGGCCGACCACGATCTCGCCGGTATCCGGCTTTTCCTGGCCGGTGATCATCTTGAACAGGGTCGACTTACCGGCACCGTTCGGGCCGATGATGCCGACGATGGCGCCGGCCGGCACCAGGAAGCTCAGGTTGTCGAACAGCAGGCGGTCGCCGAACTTCTTGGAGACGTTCTTGAACTCCATCACCGCATTGCCCAGGCGCTCGCCCGGCGGGATGAAGATTTCATTGGTCTCGTTGCGCTTCTGGTAATCGACCGACTGCAGCTCTTCCAGGCGGGCCAGACGGGCCTTGCCCTTGGTGCGGCCGCCCTTGGCGTTCTGGCGCGACCACTCCAGTTCCTTCTGGATCGCCTTCTGGCGAGCCTTTTCCTGGTTGTCTTCCTGCTTCAGGCGCTCATCCTTCTGGGTCAGCCAGTCGGTGTAGTTGCCCTTCCACGGAATGCCGCGGCCGCGGTCCAGTTCCAGGATCCACTCGGCGGCGTTGTCCAGGAAGTAGCGATCGTGGGTGACCGCCACCACAGTGCCGGTGTAGCGCGCCAGGAACTGTTCCAGCCATTCCACCGACTCGGCGTCGAGGTGGTTGGTCGGTTCGTCGAGCAGCAGCATGTCCGGCTTCTGCAGCAGCAGGCGGCACAGCGCCACGCGGCGCTTTTCACCACCGGACAGCTTGCCGACCACGGCATCCCACGGCGGCAGGCGCAGCGCATCGGCGGCCACGTCCAGCTGGTTCTCCAGGGTGTGCGCGTCGCCAGCGGCCAGGATCGCCTCCAGGCGCTCCTGTTCCTTGGCCAGCGCGTCGAAGTCGGCGCCTTCCTCGGCGTAGGCCAGGTACACCGCGTCCAGCGCGGCCTGGGCCTGCAGCACTTCGCCCACGCCTTCCTCGACCGCTTCACGCACGGTCTTGGTCGGGTCCAGTTCCGGTTCCTGCGCCAGGTAGCCGACCTTGATGCCCGGCTGCGGGCGGGCTTCGCCCTCGAAATCGGTGTCCACGCCGGCCATGATCTTCAGCACGGTGGACTTGCCGGCGCCGTTCAGGCCCAGCAGGCCGATCTTCGCGCCCGGGAAGAAGGACAGCGAGATGTCCTTGATGATCTGCCGCTTGGGCGGGACCACCTTGGACACGCGGTTCATGGTGTAGATGTATTGCGAGGACATGCGGTCTCCGTAGGCGCGGCCCTGCGCCCGATCCGTCACGGGAACATCCCGTTGCGGCAGCGGGCACAGACTGAAATGGAATACCGCCAATTATAGCCGGAACCGGTTCCGGGCCGCGCCCGGGCAGGGGCGCCGGGCTGGCCGCGGCCTGAATACCCGGTCACAGTCCTGTAGCGGGAAGCGTTTCCAGCCGGAAACGGTTCAGATCGGATGCGCAATATGGGTTCACCACCCACCCGAGCAGAGGTCTGACATGCGCATCAATCGAGTAATGGCCGGCGCCGTGGCCTCTGTGCTGGCGCTCGGCGCGGTGGCCCCGGCCTTCGCCGACAACGACCACCGCCGCGACCATGATCGCCGCGAGTGGCGCGAGGACCGCCGCGAGTGGCGCCAGGATCGCCGTGACTGGGAGCGCGACCGCCGCGAGGCCCGGCGCGACTACCGCCAGGATCGCCGCGAGTGGCACCGCGACCATGACCGCTACTACCGCCCGGCACCGCCGCGTGTGGTGTACCGCCCGGCCTATGGCCCGGGCTACGGCTGGAAGGTCGGCCATCGCTACCGCGACTACTACCGTGGCCCGATCTATGTGGTGAACGACTACCCGCGCTATCACCTGCGTCGCCCGCCGTATGGCCACCACTGGATCCGCGATGACCGCGGCAACATGCTGCTGGTGGCCATCGCCACCGGTGTGATCGCCCAGTACGTGCTCAGCAGCCGCTGAGTCCGCAGCCACCTCCACGCATGGCGTGGATCTACCGGTACGCCGGTACAGCGCACTCGAAACCATACGGGGCCGGATTCCTTCGGGGATGCCGGCCCCGTCCGTTTCGGCCCCGGCAGGCCCGGTGCGGGGCTACAATCGGGGGCTGAGCCGTACCCCTTTTCCCTGCCTGCTGGAGTACCCGATGTTCCCGCGTGACGTCCGCATCGAATCCTACGATCCCGAACTGGCCAAGGCCATCGCCGCTGAGACCCAGCGCCAGGAAGACCACGTCGAGCTGATCGCCAGCGAGAACTACACCAGCCCGGCGGTGATGGAAGCGCAGGGCAGCCAGCTGACCAACAAGTACGCCGAAGGCTACCCGGGCAAGCGCTACTACGGTGGCTGCGAATACGTGGACATCGCCGAGCAGCTGGCGATCGACCGCCTGAAGCAGCTGTTCGGCGCCGACTACGCCAACGTGCAGCCGCACAGCGGCTCGCAGGCCAACCAGGCCGTGTACTTCGCCCTGCTGCAGCCGGGTGACACCATCCTCGGCATGAGCCTGGCCCACGGCGGCCACCTCACCCACGGTGCCAAGGTGAACGCCTCGGGCAAGCTGTTCAACGCCGTGCAGTACGGTGTGAACGACCAGGGCCTGATCGATTACGACGAAGTCGAGCGCCTGGCCCTGGAGCACAAGCCGAAGATGGTCGTGGCCGGCTTCTCCGCCTACTCGCAGGTGATCGACTGGGCGCGCTTCCGCGCCATCGCCGACAAGGTCGGCGCCTACCTGTTCGTCGACATGGCCCACGTCGCCGGCCTGGTCGCCGCTGGCGTCTACCCGAGCCCGCTGGAGCACGCGCACGTGGTCACCTCGACCACCCACAAGACCCTGCGCGGCCCGCGTGGCGGCATCATCGTCGCCAAGGGCGCCGACGAAGACCTGGTCAAGAAGCTGCAGTCGATCGTGTTCCCGGGCATCCAGGGCGGTCCGCTGATGCACGTCATCGCCGGCAAGGCCGTGGCCTTCAAGGAAGCGCTGGAACCGGGCTTCAAGGCCTACCAGCAGCAGGTGGTGAAGAACGCCCAGGCGATGGCCAACACGCTGATCGCGCGCGGCTACAAGATCGTCTCCGGCGGCACCCAGAACCACCTGATGCTGGTCGACATGATCGGCAAGGACGTGTCCGGCAAGGACGCGGAAGCCGCGCTGGGCAAGGCCCACATCACCGTCAACAAGAACTCGGTGCCGAACGATCCGCGTTCGCCGTTCGTGACCTCGGGCCTGCGCCTGGGCACCCCGGCGGTGACCACCCGTGGTTACGTCGAACAGGATTGCGTGGACCTGGCCAACTGGATCGCCGACGTGCTCGACGCACCGAACGATGACGCCGTCATCGCCCGCGTGCGCGACGCCGTCAGCGCGCAGTGCCGCAAGTACCCGGTCTACGGCTGATCGCAGCAGGGGTCGGATCCCTTCCCGCCGGGAAGGGCTCCGACCCCGGTATGGGAGTAACCGCGCATGGATGAGCGCCACCTCAAGTACCTCTACACCGTCCTGGCGGTGCTGTTCGGCCTGCCCAGCCTGGCGATGGGCGGCGCGGCGGCGACGATGCTGCTGCTGATGGGGCTGGGCCAGTTTGGTCATGGCACGCTGGCCTCGGTAACGGTGATGCCGCTGTGGGGCCTGGCCGGCATTGCCGGCTGCCTGGCCTGGTTGTGGCTGAGCGCGGGTTTTCTGATGCAGGGGCGTGCCGGGCTGCACGTGCACCGCCTCTGGTGGTTGATGCTGCTGGCGGGCGGTCTCGCCGCCTTGCCCCCGCTGGGGCTGGCGCTGTGGTGGGGCATCGCCGTGCACGGCGAAGGCCTCGGCTTGTTGCTGCTGGGCCCGTCGATGCTGGTGCCGGCTGCGATGCTGGTGTGGATCAAACGCCGCGGATGATGCGGCCCAGGGAAGGAAACCGAACGCATGGATGAGCGTCTGCACAAACGCTGGATGGCCATTGCCGGCCTGTTGGTGGGCCTGCCCACGGTGGCCGCCGGAGGCACGGGTGCCGTGCTGGGTCTGATGGTCGTATGGGATGGCAAGTACCTGACCGGTGACGAGTACAGGATCCTGCTGCTGTGGTCGTCGGCCGGGATCATCGGCCTGCTGTCGTGGTTGTGGCTGAGCGGCCTGTTCCTGTGGCGCGGTGTCAGCGGCCTGCGCCAATCGCCGGTTGTCGCCTGGGTCGGCCTGGCGCTGGGGACCCTGGCCGCGCTGGGCGTGGTTGGCGCCACGCTGTACTTCACCTTCAAGCACGGGGAGATCTCGACCCTGGCCTTCCTCGGGTTCGGCCCGCCGTTGCTGGTGATGGCAGGGCATCTGGCGTGGCTGCGTTGGGCGCCCGCGGCCTCGGCGCCGCCGGCACCCGGTTGAACGCGCAGCCGTGACCGCGCTGGCGGCTCTGTTCGGCCGAAATGCAGGCACTTCCGCGCAGACAGCATTTGCTGCGGGGCCCTTTCTCAGGTACCTTTGCGACGCTGCCATGACCGTGGCAATAGGTACTTTCCTGAGCCAGGCGTTCCATGCACTGCCCCTTCTGCCAACATGCCGATACCCGGGTCATCGACTCGCGCGTCTCCGAAGACGGCGCGACGATCCGTCGTCGGCGTGAATGCGAAGCCTGTGGCGAGCGCTTCAGCACCATGGAAACGGTGGAGTTGAAACTGCCCGCCATCGTCAAGAGCGATGGCACCCGTGAAGCATTCGACCAGCGCAAGGTCCGCGCTGGCTTCGACCGCGCGCTGCAGAAGCGTGCGGTGGCCGAAGACAAGATCGAAGCGGCGGTACGCGCCGTGGTCCACCAGCTGCGCATCAGCGGCGAGCGCGAAGTGCCCTCGATCAAGGTCGGTGAGTTCGTCATGAACGAACTGCGCAAGCTCGACCATGTCGGCTATGTGCGCTTCGCGTCGGTCTACCGCAGCTTCGAGGACGTGGCCGATTTCCGCGAGGAGATCGAGAAGCTGGAGCGTGATCTGCCCTCCAGTACCGAACAGCTGCAGCTGCTGGGCGACGTGATCGCCCTGACCAAGAAGAAGAAGGGCTGACGCCCCGGTAGATGCCAACCTTGGTTGGCACAGATATCTGCTTCGGTGGGTGCCAACCTTGGTTGGCACAGTGGCGCCCATCCACGCATGGCGTGGATCTACACCGGCACCAACGGCGCTACCATGGCCGCATGACCACCCCGTTCTCCGTTCTCGACCACCTGCACATGGCCAACGCACTGCGTCTGGCCGAGCGTGCCGCCTACACCACCCGCCCAAACCCGATGGTCGGCTGCGTGATCGCCCACGGCGAACGTGTGGTCGGGCAGGGCTGGCACCAGCGTGCCGGTGGACCGCACGCCGAAGTGTTCGCGCTGCGCGAGGCAGGAAGCGAGGCGCGCGGTGCCACCGCCTACGTCACCCTGGAGCCTTGTGCGCACTACGGGCGCACACCGCCGTGTGCGCTGGCCTTGATCGAAGCGGGTGTGTCGCGCGTCGTTGCCGCGATGCGCGATCCGTTCCCGAAGGTCGATGGTGGTGGCTTCGATCTGCTGCGCAATGCGGGCATCGAAGTCGCTGAAGGGCTGATGGCGACGCAGGCACGTGAGCTCAACAAGGGCTTCCTGTCGCGTGTGGAGCGCAACCGGCCGTGGCTGCGGGTGAAGCTGGCCGCCAGCCTCGACGGTCGCACCGCGATGGCCGATGGCAGTTCCAAGTGGATCACCGGCCCGGCTGCGCGCGAAGACGTGCAGCACTGGCGGGCACGCGCCGGCGCGATCCTGACCGGCGCCGATACCGTGCTGGCCGACGACCCGATGCTGACCGTGCGCCTGGCGGACACCGAAGTGATGCCGCCACTGCGCGTGGTGCTCGATTCGCGCCTGCGTTCGCTCGAATGCAGCCGCGTGCGCGAGGGCGGGGCACCGACGCTGTACCTGCACGATGCTGCAGTGAGTGCACCGGATGCGGCTGACGCAGAATTTGCCAGCGTGCCCAGTGTTGACGGCCGTCTCGATCTGGGCGCGGTGCTGGCATTGCTGGCCGAGCGCGGCATCAACGAGGTGCATACCGAAGCCGGCGCGACGCTGGCCGGTGCCTTGCTGCACGGCGGCTGGGTGGACGAACTGCTGCTGTATCAGGCGCCTACGCTGCTGGGCGACAACGGCCGCCCGCTGCTGGCCGGTCTCGGCATCGATGCCATGGACCAGCAGCGTCGCCTGTGTGTGGTTGACCAGCGTCAGGTCGGCGGGGACATCAGGCTGCTGCTGCGCCCGTGAGGGAATGACGCGGAACAGGGGCGACGCCCTTGTCGTCAGGCATCTTCGTCGTCTTCTTCGCCGACGGGGCACTGGCCTTTCCACTGCTGCTTCCACAGCGCATGCAGGTTGCGGCAGTACGCGCCCAGTGCCTCGCCCGGCAGTTTCTTCGCCTTCAATCGCAGCTGGTGACGGGTAAAGCCGTCGTCGTACTCATGGGGCAACACCAACACGGCACACTGATCGTGATACATCAGGAACGCGTGGCAGTCGTCGTCTTCGCTCATCCACGCATCCAGCTGCCTGTCGCTCAGCAGGGTTGACTCGAAGGCAACCGCTGGGATGACCGAGAAGGTCGTAATCCTGGACTTGGGTACTTTGGCTTGCCCGCACGCCGTCAGCGCCAGCAGCGCCATCAGCATGACCGTGGTCGACGTCGTGCGGTGTTTCATGCGGTTGCCCCGATGGAAGAGGGCAACAGCATTGATCATGCGGGCCGCACAGGGCCATGCAACGGTTCTGAAAGTGCGGGTGCAGTCGTCATCCGCGACCGAGAGCCGAGCACGGGTTCGGCTCTACAGGCGGCTTACGCGCACTCGTCGGTCCACATCATCTCGGCGATCGGGCGCAGTGCCTTGCACTCCTGCGTCATCTCATCGGCCGACTGCACCTGTGCCTTGGCCTTCAGCTCCTCGGCCATGGCGTCCACGCCGCTGATCTGGTCCGGTGCGACCTTCGCCACGCAGGCACGATGCTGCTGCAGCAACAGGTCGCAGCCCGGTACGCCGGTCACCTTCGGCGCGTTGGCCGCCTGCGCGTCCTGCATCCAGTCCTCGAACGGTGCCAGCGCACCGGCCACGGTGCCCACCAGGTCATCGAAATTGCCGCTGTACCAGTAGCCGTTGTCCTTGGCCGGGTACAGGGTGAAGGTGCCGCTGACCGGCACGCGCGCGCCACTCTGCAGCGCCTGGGTGTAGGCATCGGTGAACTGCTTGCGCGAGGCCGGGCTGGCATCGGATGCGAGGCTGGCGGCGAACAGCGGGCGCACCTTGCCCAAGTCGGGCAGCTGGCAGCTGTAGGTGATCCGCGCCAGCTTCTGGTCTTCAACGTATTCGTTGTCTTCGATCACGCTCTTGGTGGCGCGGCACTTCGAATCACGCAGCGCCTTGGCATACAGCGCTTCGGTGGCCGCAGCGTCGACCTTGGCGCCGGTGCTGGCCAGTACGGTCTGCCAGGGTTCGGCCAATGCCTTGGCCAGCGCACCCGGATTCGGGGTTACAGCGTCCTGGCCTTCGAATGCCGGTTTCAGTGCGTCGTTGAGCGCGCGCGTGGCGGTCGCGTCGTCTTCCAGCAGGGTGCGTGCATACAGGTCGAACGCCTGTTCGGGCGACAGCGTGGCCGGGGCGGCCGTGGCGATCAGCGGGGCGCACAACAGCATGCTGGCCAGCAGAGTACGGGTGGGGGTCTTCATGACGGTGTTTTCCTGTTCCAGAGGCGCGCAAGCCTAGCGCATCTGCGTGGACTTTCGATGGCGCGATGGGGTCACGAGGTCGTGTATGCCGGCCAAAAAAACGGGCCCCTTGCGGGGCCCGTTCGATCGCACGACGAGGAGCGATCGTTGGATCAGAAGCTGGCGCGGACGCCGGCCGAGTACTGGGTGACGTCGCGGTAGCCGGAGATCTCGCCCACCAGACCCCAGGTCCTGGTGAAGTTGATCTGGCCACCGATGGTGCCGACCCAGGTGCCCTTGTAGTTGTTGCCGCCGTCCATGTAACCGGCCTTGGCCCAGGCTTCGGTCATGCGCGACGGCTTGCCGCGGATGCCCATGGTGGCGCGGGCCAGGTTGGTGTGGTCCTTGTAGCGGTCGCTGTAGCCGTCATAACGATCGGTCAGCTCAGCGTTCTGGCGCACCCAGGCGATGTCGGCGGTGAAGTCGACGCGGTCGGTCCACGGCATGTGGTAGCCGATGCCCAGCTCCGGCTGATTCAGTTCAACCTTCAGCGAACCGTCGCTGTAGTGATAGGTCTTGCTGGTGCGCGACCAGCCACCAAACACGTAGACCTGTTCGGCGATGGCCACGGAGCCACGCAGGTAGCCGCCGTCGACCTTCGGGTCGTCCAGTGCGTTGTCGTCAACCTTGACCTGCGTCCAACCGCCTTCAACGTAGGTGTAGCTCAGGGCGTCGGCCGAAGCCGAGAGCGGGGCGGCGGCCAGCAGGGCGGCCACGATCAGCATCTTGCGCATGGGAATTCCTGTGAATTTCAGTCCTTTGGCGGGCCTGCCCAGCGGGCTACCCGTGGCGACCTCATGTCGTCCGGGGCAGAATTTTAATGAAAGTTTTACAAATTGCGAGCGACGGCCGTCACAGCTGTGGCATCCGACCCCGTTCAGCACGGGCTGGTACACTAGCCACGCCGGTTCGCCGGTACACAAACGTCTTCAGGGCGGGGTGCAATTCCCCACCGGCGGTAGGTGCGCAAGCACGAGCCCGCGAGCGCCCCGGCCCACGGCCGGGGGTCAGCAGATCCGGTCCAATGCCGGAGCCGACGGTCATAGTCCGGATGAAAGAAGACGGTGCCACAGGGCTCATGCCCTGCGTGCGCCTGTTTGCCTTGCGGCGTTTTTCGCTCACTTTTCGCGGAGAACGTTACTTGTTTACTGGAATCATCGAAGGCGTCGGCCGTCTGGCCGCACGCGAATCCATCGGCGGCGATGTCCGCTTCACCTTCAATGTCGGGACTCTGCCGTTCGACAACGTGCAGATGGGCGAGAGCATTGCCATCAACGGCGTCTGCCTCACCGTCATCGCATTCGACGCCAGCAGCTTCCAGGCTGACGCGTCCACCGAGACCCTGGGCCTGACCACGCTCGGCCAGCTGTCCGAAGGGGCGGTCATCAACCTTGAACGCGCCATGCGCCCGACCGACCGCCTCGGCGGCCATCTGGTCAGCGGCCACGTCGACGGCCTCGGCCAGGTGCTGTCCATCCACGAAGACGCGCGTGCCCAGCGTTGGCGATTCGCAGCGCCGGCCTCGCTGCGCCGCTACATCGCCAAGAAGGGCTCGATCTGCGTGGACGGCGTCAGCCTCACCGTCAACGAAGTGGATGATGAGGGCTTCGAAGTCGCCCTGATCCCGCACACGGTGGCCAACACCGCCTTCTCCGCCGCGGGCGTGGGCAGTGCGGTCAACCTTGAAATCGACCTGGTGGCCCGATACGTGGAGCGCCTGATCAGTGTGCCGGCCAACGGTCAGCACCCGCATGGAGATGCAGCATGAATTTCGCCCCGATTCCGGAGATCCTGGAAGACATCCGCCTGGGCCGCATGGTCGTCATCGTCGATGACGAAGACCGCGAGAACGAAGGCGACCTGATCATGGCCGCCGAGCTGGTCAAGGCCAGCGACATCAACTTCATGGTCACCCATGGCCGTGGCCTGGTGTGCCTGCCGCTGAACCGCACCCGCGCCGCCGATCTCGGCCTGGCGCCGATGGTGCAGGCCAATACCGCGCAGTTCCAGACCAATTTCACGGTCAGCATCGAGGCCGCCGAGGGCGTCACCACCGGCATCTCGGCGCATGACCGCGCGCATACCATCCGCACCGCGGTGAAGCCCAACGCCAAGCCGTCGGACCTGCACCAGCCGGGCCATATCTTCCCGCTGATCGCCCAGCCGGGCGGCGTGCTGACCCGCGCCGGCCACACCGAAGCCGCCGTGGACATGGCCATGCTGGCCGGGCTGGAACCGGCCGGCGTGCTGGTGGAGATCCTGAACCCGGATGGCAGCATGGCGCGCCGCCCGGAGCTGGAAGTGTTCGCCCGCGAGCACGGCCTGAAGATGGGCTCCATCGCCGACCTGATCGCCTACCGTCTGGCCACCGAGAAGACCGTCGAGCGCGTCGATGAACGCGACATCGATACCGAATTCGGCCCGTTCAAGCTGGTCACCTATCGCGACCGCATCGCCCACGACGTGCATTTCGCCCTGGTGCGCGGCACTCCGGATGCCGAAACGCCGACCCTGGTGCGCGTGCAGGTGGAAAACCCGCTGGCCGACCTGCTGCACTGGCGCCGTGACGACTTCGGCGTGGCCGCCACCGATGCCCTGCGTGCCATCGATGCCGAAGGCGCCGGTGTGATGGTGGTGCTGTCGGCTCCGCGCGACGGTGAGGCCCTGCTGGCGCGTCTGCGCCAGCAGCCGGCGCCGATGGTGCCGGGCAAGGACAAGGACGTGAGCCAGTGGCGCCGCAATGGTGCTGGCGCGCAGATCCTGTCCGACCTGGGCCTGGGCAAGCTGCGCGTACTGGGCACCCCGCGTCGCCAGATCGGCCTGGCAGGCTACGGCCTGGAAGTGGTGGAGACGGTCACCCTGTAATGGGTAGTGCCGGCCGCTGGCCGGCAACCGGATCAATCAGGCCGCGCGCGCCAACGCGTCCTTCGCCGCTGTTGTGGTCGACAGATCGAACACATCCACCGCGTCGATCAAGCGGTTCGCCTGTTGTTCCAGGCTGCGTGCGGCGGCACTGGCTTCCTCCACCAGCGCGGCGTTCTGCTGGGTGGTGCCATCCATCTGGATCACGGTCTGGCTGACCTGCTCGATACCCGCGCTCTGCTCCTGCGAGGCCGCGGAAATCTCCGCCATGATGTCGGTCACGCGTTGCACCGATGCCACAATCTCGGCCATGGTGTCACCGGCCTCGCGCACGCGCTGTGCACCGTGTCCGACCTGCTCAACCGAGGTTTCGATCAACGCCTTGATCTCCTTCGCGGCCGCCGCCGAGCGCTGCGCCAGCGTGCGTACTTCACTGGCGACCACCGCGAAGCCGCGGCCCTGCTCGCCGGCACGCGCGGCTTCCACTGCCGCGTTCAGCGCCAGGATGTTGGTCTGGAACGCGATGCCATCGATCACGCTGATGATCTCGGCGATCTGCCGCGACGAGGTTTCGATCGCGCTCATCGTCGTCACCACCTGGCCGACCACGTTGCCGCCCTGCGAGGCGACCGTGTGCGCGCCGATCGCCAGCTGGTTGGCCTGGCGTGCGTGCTCGGCGTTCTGGCGCACGGTGGAGGTCAGTTCTTCCATCGACGCGGCGGTTTCTTCCAGATTGGCCGCCTGCTGCTCGGTACGGCGCGACAGATCATTGTTGCCGGCGGCGATCTCTGCAGCCGCAGTGTGGATGTTGCCGGAGGCGTGCTTGATGTCGGTGACGATGGTCGCCAGCTGCGCGGCGGTGGTGTTGGCATCGCCGGCGATGCGCGCGAACACGCCCTGGAAATCGCCATGCATGCGCGCGCCGAGGCGGCCATCGGCAATCGCGCGCAGCATGCTGGAGACCTCGCCGAGGTTCAGTTCGGTCGTCTGCATCAATCGGTTCAAGCCGTCGACCATCGCGCGGAAGTCATGCTCGAAGCGCGCGCTGTCGCCACGCTGGCTGAAGTCACCCCTGGCAGCGGCTTCGGCCAGGCGGCGGATCTCGCCATTGATCGTGCCCAGATTGGCCTTGGCGGTATCCAGTGCGTCGGTGATCACCGCCTTCTCGCCGGGCAGGCGTTCCATGTCCTGGCTGAGGTCACCGATGGCGTAGCGCCCCATGATCGCGATCGCGCGCAGCTTTACCTGGATGTGCGCATCGACCAGCGCGTTGCTGTCGGCCACCATCGTGCCGAACGCGCCGGGGAAGGCACTGGCATCCATGCGGTGGCTGATGGTGCCGGCTTCATGCGCCTGTGCCATCGTGGCCTGTGCATCGAGCACACCGCGCAGCGTGGACTGCACCGCCTGCATGGCCTGCGCGAGGCGACCGATCTCATCGCGGCTGCGCACCTGCACAACATGCTGCAGATCACCGGCGGCCACTGCACGCGCAGCGGCTTCCACCGCCAGCACCGGCTGCACCACCGCACGCCGCAGCCACCAGCCCAGGCCCATCAGCAGCAGCACGGCGGCCAGCACGGTCAGCGCCGCGCACAGCAGCAGCGTCTGCCGCGCCTGCTGCGAACGGGCCGCTACCGCCGCTTCGGCCACCTGCGTGGCGTGCGTACTCAACGCATCCAGCGCGGTTGCCACCGGGCGGTCCTTGCCGCGCACGAGGTTGTCGCCGGCGGCGGGATCGTAGCTGGCCTCGGCGAACGCCTGCAGCGCCGCGTGATAGTCCTGCTGCAGCTGCGCATGCAGGCCGATGAAGGCCTGCGCCAGTTCGCGCGTGCGTGCATCCGGGCTGCTGACCAGGCCCTTGGCCAGCTGCTCGACCAGACGACCCTCGCTGTCGAAGGCGTCCAGGTGGCGTTGGCGCAACGCGTCGTCGTGGCCGCGCAGCAGCACGTTCTTCCATTCCTGCACCTGGCCGCGGAACTCGCGCTGCAGGCGTTCGGCATCGCGGCTGTGCGCGACTTCGGGTGGAACCTCGGTGGACAACTTCAACCAGGCGGAGGCCAGGCCGGCCAGAGCGCACAGCAGGACCACAGCCAGACCAACAGAAACCGCGCCGAGCAGCTTGGACTGCAGGCGCGGAGCACGGACAGACGCATTCATGGGGAAGAACTCTCGGGAAGGGGCACTGCGGTATCGACCCGCTGCGCACGCCCTGAAGTGGGATGTTGATCACATTCGCGTTTCGTTTAGTGATGTGAAGGAGATGTTTCATAGGACAGATGTGTCCATATGGAACGAAAGCAGACCCTCGACAGAGGAATTAAATGTAACTAATGTTGTTACATGAAATCCGCGAACCCACTCTCCGACGCCCTGCACGTGATGGCGCATCTGGTCGGCCATGCCGCCCCGCGCACGTCCGAACAGCTGGCGTCGTGCCTGCCGACCCATCCGGTGGTGATCCGTCGTCTGCTGGCACAGCTGCACAAGGCCGGCCTGGTGCGCAGCACCCGTGGTCACGGCGGCGGCAGCCTGCTGGCACGCGATGCCGCGGCGATCACCCTGCATGACATCTATCTGGCGGTGGGAGCACCGCCGCTGGTCCAGGTCGGCGCTCGCGATTCCGGCGGTGGCTGCCCGATCCAGCAGCTGGTCAACAGCGCCCTGCTCGAAGGCGCGCGCGAGGCGCAGCGGCTGCTTGAGCAGCGCCTGCAGGCGACCACGCTGGACCAGCTCGGCGCCGACTTCGCCCGCCATCTTGCCCATCACCGTTCCCTGGAAGGTCACCATGAATCCTGATGTGCTCATCGTCGGCGGCAGCTACGCCGGCATTGCCGCCGGCCTGATCCTGGCCCGTGCCCGTCGCCCGGTCACCGTCATCGATGCCGGTTCACCGCGCAATCGCTTCGCCAGTCATTCGCACGGGGTGCTGGGGCTGGATGGCATCAGTGGCGCCGAGCTGCTGAAGACCGCGCGTCAGCAGCTGTTGGACTACCCCACGGTGCGTTGGGTGCATGCCGAAGTGGAGCACGCCCGCACCACCGCCGAAGGCGTGGAAGTGCGTACCGCCGATGGCCAGGTGCTGGCCGCGCGCAAGCTGCTGCTGGCCAGCGGCATCGCCGACCAGCTGCCGGAACTGCCCGGACTGGCCGAGCGCTGGGGCAGCACCGTGCTGCACTGCCCCTACTGCCACGGCTATGAAGTCGGTGGTGGTGCCATCGGCCTGCTCGGCGGCCATCCGATGTCCGCCAGCAAGGCGCCGCTGTTCGCCGACTGGGGCAATGTCACGTTCTTCAGCTTGGGTCTGGAGATCACCGATGAGGAACGCGCCGCCATGCAGCAGCGTGGCGTGCACATCGAGACGTCACCCGTGCTGGGTGTGCAGGGCGACCAGCCGACCTGGCTGGAAGTGGAGCTGGCCGATGGCCGCCGCATCGCACAGCGTGCGCTGTTCGTGCCGGCTACCCAGGCGATGGCCACGCCGCTGGTGCAGCAGCTGGGGTGCACATTGGTCGAGAGCCCGCTGGGGGTGCTGATCGAGGTCGACATGATGAAGCAGACCTCGGTGCGGAACGTGTACGCCGCAGGCGATGCAACCACGGTTGGCAACATCACCCTGGCCACCGCCGAGGGCGTGCGTGCGGGGATCGGCGTGCATCATGCGCTGGTGGCCGAGGACAGCGTGCCGCGCTGACCCCCGACGCGACGTGCTGCTCTGGTAGATGCCGACCTTGGTCGGCGCCGTTTCATCCACGCATGGCGTGGATCTACTGCAGGGTGGTCGGGCACCATTGAGGCACGGTGGGTGCCGGCCGAGGCCGGCACCGTTCCATCATCCCTTCACGCACAGCACCTGGCGCAGCGTGTGCACCACGTCGACCAGGTCGAGCTGCGCCGCCATCACGTCGTCGATCGACTTGTACGCGGCCGGCGATTCATCCAGCACGCCGCTGTCCTTGCGGCATTCCACGTGCGCGGTTGCTTCGCGATGCTGGGCCAGCGTGATCTGCTGGCGCGCGGTGCCACGGCTCATCACCCGGCCGGCACCATGGCTGCAGCTGTGGAAGCTGTCCGCGTTGCCCTTGCCACGCACGATGTAGCTGCGCGTGCCCATGCTGCCGGGAATGATGCCCAGCTCGCCCTCGCGGGCACTCACTGCACCCTTGCGCGTAACGAGCAGCTCCTGGCCGTGGTGCGTCTCCTTCTGCACGTAGTTGTGGTGGCAGTTCACCGCCATCGCCGCCAGCTGGAACTTCGGCAGCCGGTGGCGCATCTCGGCCAGCACCCGCGACATCATTGCCTCGCGGTTCTGCCGGGCGTAGTCCTGCGCCCACGACACTGCTTCGACGTAGTCATCGAACAGCGGCTCGCCTTCCATGAAGAACGCCAGGTCCTTGTCCGGCAGGTGGAAGCCGAGCACACGGCGCGCAAGCTCTTCGCGCGCCTTCTCGATGAAGTAGGTGCCGATCAGGTTGCCGGTGCCGCGAGAACCGCTGTGCAGCATCACCCACACCGTGTCCGTCTCGTCCAGGCACAGTTCGATGAAGTGGTTGCCGCCGCCCAGCGTACCCAGCTGGCGGTCCAGCTTGTCGGTGCGGATTCTGCGGTGCTTGTCCTTGATCTTCTCCAGACCGGCGGCCAGCCCGGACTGCACCAGCCGCGTGTGGATGCTGTCGGGCATGCGGTGGTGCTCGCCGCCGCGTCCGTTGCCGACCGGGATGCTGCGCTCGATGCTGTTGCGCAGCTGCCGCAGGTCATCGGGCAGGTCGTTGGCACGCAGCGTGGTGCGCACGGCGGCCATGCCGCAGCCGATGTCGACGCCGACCGCGGCCGGGATGATCGCACCGCGGGTCGGGATCACCGAGCCCACGGTCGCGCCCTTGCCCAGGTGCACGTCCGGCATCACGGCCACCCACGGCCCGACGAACGGGATCGCGGCGATGTTGCGCAGCTGCTCATGCGCCTGCGCTTCCAGCGGCACACCGTTGACCCAGCCCTTGATCGGCGTGGTGCCCTCGGCGTGCAGCCATTGATAGTTGTGTTGAGTGTCCATGTCTTCGTGTTTGTCCTTGATGGGCCGGCGGCGCGTCCCTGCGCCGCCGCGACCCCCTACCTGATCGTCACCAGCTGCTTCAGCACGCCATCCAGGCCGCCGAACACGGTGAGCTTGTCGATCTTCTCGGTGACCTTCTCCAGTGCCTCCAGCTCCTTCAAGCGCATCAGCACCGGGTTGTCCTCGATCAGCTTTGCGGTGTTGAGCTGCGAACGCGTGGCGTTGGCCTCCTCGCGACGGCGGATCACGCTGGCCTGGGCCTGCTTCTCGGCCAGCACCACACCGTTGAGGATCTCCTTCATCTCACCCGGCAGGATCACGTCCTTGATGCCCACGCCGAGCAGCCGCACGCCGTGGCCCTCGATCGCTGCCTGCACATGGGCGGCGATCTCGCCGTCCAGTGCCGCCTTGTCACCCAGCAGCTCGTCCAGGCTGCGCGCGGCAATCGCCTGGCGCAGGCCGAACTGCAGCTGCCGGTAGACGAACTCGTCGGCATTGCTGAGCGTGCGGTGTGCACGCACCGGGTCGACCACCTGCACGGTCGCGGCCAGGTTCACCCGCAAGGTCACCTTGTCGCGGCTGAGCAGTTCCTGGCCGGACACGTCCAGCGAACGCGCACGCAGCTCCACACGCTCCACCGACACGTTGCCGTTGAAGTTCCAGAACGCGTGCAGGCCGGCGTCCAGCGTCTGTCGCAGCGTGCCATCGATGAACAGCAGGCCGACCGACTCGCTCGGCACGGTGCTGATCACTGCCACACGCGGCAGCACGCCCAACTGGCCCAGGCGCTGCTGCACGTCCGCCGGAATGCGCGGCTCGTCACCCAGCGCCATCACGCGCACCTGGGTGTCGACCGAACCCCGCCAGTACAGACGGCGGCTGCCCGGCGGCAGCACTTCATCGATGCGGCCGTTGCGCAGCAACAGGCCGACCTCGCTGGCGCCGACGTTGGCCAGCACGAAGTGCGTGTCCAGCTCGGTGCCCAGCGCTTCGATCAGGCTGTCCTGGTCGCTGCCGGTATAGGCCGCGCCCTTCGATGCGGTGTGGATGTCCACGTGCGGGCGGCCGCCGAACGGCGACAGGCGGTGCACGCCCGGCAGCAGGATCTGCTGGAAACGACGGTTGCGATACACCAGGCCGCGCTCGCCGTCGCCGATCACGACCTTGATGGTCCAGAACATGGGAGTCTCTCCTTGTATGGCTCTGGTGGTTCGACCCGATGGGAATGAATCGCCATGACCCGGGTCGATCAGGTCGTGGCGAGGCCGCCTGCACACCACGTGCAGGCAGCGGAAGAGGGCGGCCATCGGCGGACGGTCCGCGCGCGGAGCCTTCGGTGCACCGGCACGGCTGCCATCGTCGTTCCCGGCAGGCAGCACCGGTGCGGAACGTGGCTGGCAGTGGCGGCGGGCCGGGGCCCGGCGTGCGGTCCGTTGCCTTCCACGTTCCTGCCCGAAGGCGTTGTCCGTGGACGGCGACGATGGCCGCTGGGGCTTGCGCCCCGGGTGTTGCTTCAAGTCATGACGTGACAGGTCATGTGGTTTGGAGTGGGAATCGAACCCACGACAGACGGATTACGGATCCGTTGCTCTGACCAAGCTGAGCTATCCAGTTGGGGACCGCGCGGAATCGAACCGCGTACCGGCGAACCGATGCCTGCTTCCAGCAGGCGATCCAGGCGATGGCATGTCCGAGACCTCCGGCATACGCCACGGCAACGCCGCGCGCACCAGCCCGTGGTGGAAACGGGACCGTTGGAGAATCGAGGGTGCAGGCCATCGACATTATCGCGAGCGATAATGTTTTGATGCGATGCAGATAATGTCCAGGCGTCGCCACTCGCGCGAAGTAAATCCTTCGGCGGAGCGGAAAAAACCTGTGTCAGTGAGCGGCGGGTTGCCGCGCGGGGTGCAGTTCTGGCATCGCGGGTCCTTGTGCCGACGCAAACGAAAACGCCCCCGGGACTTGCGTTCCGAGGGCGTCGTCAAGCCTCGGAGATCGGGGTGGCCGATCTCCGCAGGGCGGGTATCAGGCCGTTGTCAGCTGGACTTCCTTGCCGAACGCGCGCGCCAGCACGTCCATGCGCAGGCATGGCAGCAGTTTGGCGATGGCGACGGAATGCGCGTTCAAGGGAAGTTTCCAGTGGTTGTTGAAACGAGGTGCGCACGATAAACCACGATTTACTCGCGCGCAACCATTTTGTTCAATTATTTTCTTCTTTACCGCGCAATGCCGGCCAGCGGCCGGCACTACCGGGTCTCAAGCTTCCGTGCTGGCGGCATCCAGCTGCGCGACATCCTGCACGCTCAGCGACACGTTGGCTGCGGCCAGCAGATCGTGCAGCTGCTCGACGCTGGTGGCGCTGACGATCGGCGCGGTGATCGACGGCCGTGCGATCTGCCACGCCAGTGCGATCTGCGCGGCACTGGCGCTGTGCTTGCTGGCCACGTCATCCAGCGCCTGCAGGATGCGCAGGCCACGCGGATTCAGATAGCGCTTCACCACGTTCTCGCCACGCGCCGGGCTCTTGGCCGCATCGGCCGGCGTGCGGTATTTGCCGCTGAGGAAGCCACTGGCCAGCGCGTAGTAGCCGATCACCCCGATCTGTTCGCGCTGCACCAGCGGTTCCAGTTCCTTTTCGTAGCCGGCGCGGTCATACAAGTTGTACTCCGGCTGCAGGGTTTCGTAGCGTGGCAGTTTGTAGTCGGTGGATACCTTCAGCGCATCGGCCAGGCGCGTGGCGCTGTAGTTGGAGGCACCGATCGCACGCACCTTGCCGGCTTCGATCAGCCGGCCGAATGCGGCCAGGGTCGCTTCCAGCGGCGTGGATTCATCGTCTTCATGGGCCTGGTACAGATCGATCACGTCGGTCTGCAGGCGGCGCAGCGAGTCTTCCACCGCGGCGTTGATGTTGTCCGGGGTCAGGCCGGGGCGCTCGGCCCACTTGGCCACCTTGGTCGCCAGCACCACCTTGTCGCGCTTGCCGCTGCGGGCAAACCACTTGCCGATCAGCGTTTCCGATTCGCCGCCGGCATTGCCCGGCACCCAGGCCGAATACACATCGGCGGTGTCGACCAGGTTGAAGCCGGCATCGACGAAGGCATCGAGCAGGGCGAAGCTGGCCTTCTCATCGGCGCTCCAGCCGAACACGTTGCCACCGAAGGCGAGCGGACGTACATGCAGGCCGGAACGGCCCAGTTCGCGGGTTGCCGTCATGGGCACGGACTCCTTGGGGGAAGTGCTCCAGAATAAAACGCGTTGTGTGACCGTGCTGCGGCGGTGACCACAAAACAGTGTTCCGCGATACGCACGCAGCTAACGTTTTGTGAACACCTGGGACGCCGCGGCTGCTAGTCTCGCCGCATCTTCCGCTGGAGTCGCTCCGATGATGCCTGCTTCGTCCCTGCGTGGTTGCCGCCTGCTGCTTGCTTCGGCCCTGCTTGCCGCTGTTCCCGCGTTCGCCGCACCGGCCACGGTGGCACCGGCGAAGATCCAGGTGTCACCGGCCATCGATGCGGCGGTGAAGGCGTCGACCCGTGATGCCAACAACGTCAAGCGCGATGGCTTCCGTCATCCGGCGCAGACGCTGTCGTTCTTCAAGGTGACGCCGGAAAAGACCGTCATCGAGATCACCCCCGGCAACGGCTGGTACTCGGAAATCCTGGCGCCGCTGCTGCAGGACAAGGGCCACTATGTTGCCGCCGTGGTCGACCCGATGGCGGTGCCCGAGGGCCGCGGCCGTGACTACCAGCAGCGCAGCCGCGACAGCCTGGAAAAGAAGTACGCCGGTGCACCGGCACAGTTCGGCAAGACCGCCGTGGTCGCCTACGATCCGGCCAAGCCGGTGTTCGGCCCGGCCAGTTCAGCCGACGTGGTGCTGACCTTCCGCAACGTGCACAACTGGCGCAAGGCCGGCCAGGCGCAGGGCATGTTCCAGGGCTTCTTCAACGTGCTCAAGCCGGGCGGTGTGCTGGGCGTGGTCGAGCATCGCGCCAAGGCCGACGTGGCCGATGACGATGACACCGGCTATGTCGGCCAGCAGCAGGTGATTGCAATGGCGGAAGCCGCCGGCTTCAAGCTGGACGCGCGCAGCGAGGTCAACGCCAACCCGCGCGACACCAAGGACCACCCGAACGGCGTGTGGACGTTGCCGCCGACCAACCAGCACGACAAGGCCGATGATGCGAAGTACCAGGCGATCGGCGAAAGTGACCGCATGACCCTGCGCTTCATCAAGCCGTAAGAGGGGTGCCGGGCTGGCGCATGTTGTCTCTGTAGAGCCGAAGGCAGCGGCAGGAGCCGCTGCCTTCGTCGCGTGCGACGGCCCGAAGGGTGCCGGTCAGGACGGCCGGCATCGTCCCTGCTCGGCTCATCGCGCGTACCGCGGCGAGTGGCTGGTCCCAACCGGCCATGCGCCGGAATTCGATCGTATGCAAGGACATGAATTGTTGAAGAAGATCTTTTACATCGCTGTCGCGGTGCTGGTGCTGGGGCGGTTGATCGATTTTGTGTTCTACGGTGGTCATGCCCACGATCTGATGGCGACGGTAGGGTTTGCCGTGCTCTTCGCGGGTGCCCTTCTGGAGGAACGTTCGCGCAAGGCCGACCCGCCGGCCGCAGGCCTGCGGCGCCGGGCCAATGTCATCGCCGCGTGCGGCATCGCACTGGTGCTGGGCTCGTTCCTGCTGGAATGGAAGGTTTTCGGCTGAGCCGGCCGAGATTGGGGCGGCAGGAAAGCGCAGCCGCAACCACGCTCACCGCGCGCAGCGCAACGTATGGCTGGCCCCAGGTCCGGCCATGCGCCGGAGTCCAATCGAACTCAAGGACATGGACCGTTGAAGAAGGTGCTGTATATCGTCATCGCGGTGCTGGTGCTGCCGCGGCTGTATGACTTTGTGTACCACGGTGGGCATGCTTACGACCTGCTGGGAGCGACGGGTTTTGCGGTGCTGTTCTTTGGCGGGGTGCTGGACGGACGCGCCCGCATGACCTGTCCGCCACCCGCGGCGCTGCGTCGCCGGGCCAATGTCGTCACGGCATGCGGTTTCGTGTTGGTGCTGGGGTCGTTCCTGCTGCAGTGGAAGGTATTCGGCTGAGCCCTTCGTGTTCGTGGTCGCAGGAAAGCGCAGCCGGGCATGGGCTATGCCGGCCGACTTGACCGGCACCTTTCGAGCCGCCGCACGCGGCATGGGACAATGCCCCACCTGCCGACTGCCGTGCCCGCAATGCTGATCGCCTTCAACAAGCCCTTCAACGTGCTCTGCCAGTTCACCGACCGCAGCGTGCCACCGCGGCCGACCCTGGCCGGGTTCGGCCTGCCGCCGCGCGTGTATGCCGCCGGTCGCCTGGACCATGACAGCGAAGGCCTGCTGCTGCTGACCGACAACGGCACGCTGGCGCACAAGCTGACCGACCCGAGGCACAAGGCTGACAAGACCTACTGGGTGCAGGTGGAAGGCATGCCCAGCGACGAACAGCTGCAACAGCTGCGCGACGGCGTGGTGCTCAATGACGGGCCGACCCTGCCGGCGAAGATCGAGCGCCTCGATCCGGCGCCGTCGCTGTGGACACGCGATCCGCCGGTGCGCTTCCGCAAGACCGTGCCCGACGCCTGGCTGGCGATCACGATCCGGGAAGGCCGCAACCGGCAGGTCCGGCGGATGACCGCGGCGGTGAGCCTGCCGACGCTGCGGCTGGTCCGCGTGTCGATGGGGCCTTACCGGCTGGACGACCTGCAGCCGGGGCAGTGGCGGCAGATCGGTTGATGCAGAAAGGGCCGGATACCTTCCGGTGTCCGGCCCTCATGTAGTGCCTTGGGGTCAGAGTCCTTCCTGTGGAAAGGATCCGACCCCGGCAGGCTCAGGCGTCGCTGCCGATATCGCTGTGCTCGTCCACCACGGTGTCGTTGCGGCGGTCACGTGCGTTGATCCGCTGCGCCTGCCCATTCACCACGTGGCCATTGGCGGCCTTCTTCTTCTGCTGCTTGCGGTACAGCGCGTAGCCGAGCAGGCCTACACCGACCGCAGCGGCGGCCACGGCCACTGCCGGATTGCGGCGCACGAACTTGGTTGCGGCCTTGCCGCCGGTCTTCACTGCGCCGATGGCGGCGCCGGTCTTGATCCAGTCCGCATTGCGCAGGCTGCCACCGGCGCTCTTCAGGCCATCGCCGGCGGTGTGGGCCAGCTCCAGGGCGCGCTCCAGAGCGCGGTCGGTGATTACGGTCAGCTTGCTCATGCGGGGGTCCTTTGCCTCGGGTCGAAGTCCAGTGTCGCGTGTTGCCCGTAAACGGTATGTCAGTCGAGGTCACACGTGGCGTGACTTTACCGCAGCCATTCAGGATCAGGCAGGGTCCGCAGCCGGCCCCACCGGTCAGGTCCCGCGCGGCTTGGCCCGATGGGTGGCCGTCGCCGTCCACGGGTCATCCGGCCACGGATGGCGCGGGTAGCGGCCCTTCATTTCCTTTTTCACTTCCGCGTAGGTGTTTTCCCAGAAATTGCGCAGGTCCTGGGTGACCTGCAGTGGGCGGCCACCGGGCGAGAGCAGGTGCAGGGTAAGCGGCACGCGGCCGTCGGCGATGCGCGGGGTGTCAGCCAGGCCGAACAGTTCCTGCAGCTTCACCGCCAGCACCGGCGGCAGCGGTTCGCCGCTCTCGCTGTCCAGCGCGTAGGTGATCGGCCGCTCCAGCCCGGAGGGCACGGTGATGCGGGTCGGTGCATGACGCTCGACCAGCTGACGCTGTGACCACTCCAGGGGCGACTTCAGCGCTTCGCCGAAGCTGGACTCGTCCAGCGCATCCAGGCGCGTCTTGCCGGCGAACGCAGGCTGCAGCCATTGCGCACGCGTGGCCAGCAGGGCGTCGTCGCTGCAGTCGGGCAGGCCGAGTTCGGGCATCCAGCGCCGCAGCGACTCCACGCGTGCCTGCCATTGGCGCAGGCCTTCGGTCCACGGCAGCGCCTGCAGGCCGAGTTCGGCCACCGCGTCGGTCAGCGCCTGTGCGGCGTGCTGCGGATCAACCCGCCCGGCCGAGCGGCTGTCCAGCACGATGCGGTCGAAACGGGTCTCGCGCAGTGCCACCAGGGCGCGACGCTCGCTGTCCCAGCGCACCACATCCTCGGTCACGAAGCGCTCCGGCCACGCCTTGCGCAGCTGGCCCTCGTCCACCGGTGCGGCACGCAGCAGCAGCGCGTCGCGTGCCTCGAAGCGCAGTTCACTGGCTACCAGCCACGGCTCGCCACGCAGGTCGCTCAGCTCGTGCAGGCGTGCGCTGCGACCGTTGGCCAGCAGGTAGCGCAGTGGGTCGCTGGGGTGCTGGACACCGATGCGGTCGGGGAAGGCGTGCGCGAGCAGGTCACCGAGTTCATGGGCTTCGATGCTGGCCGGCGGTGCGGCATCGCAGCGCAGGCGGCGACGCCATTGTTTGGCGGCGGCATCGATCGCGGCCAGGCCGCTGCGGTTGGCGTCGCCCGGTGCGCGGCCATTGCGGAATGCCGCCAGCGCACGCCAACGCGCGGCCAGCGCATCACCGCCCTGGCGCAACGGATCGCGCGCCTCCAGCAGGGCGGCCAGATCGGCGGCCAGCGCCTGTGCGCGGGCATCGGACGCGGCCAGCAGCATCGCCGCCATCCGCGGATGCGTGCCCAGCGCCAGCACACGGCGGCCAAGTGCGGTGATCGCACCGCTGCTGGACAGCGCGCCGAGCCGCTGCAGCAGTTCGCGGGCGGCACCCATCGGGCCGGCCGGTGGCGGATCGAGGAAGCGCAGGTCGCTGCTGCCCCAGGCGGCCAGTTCCAGCGCCAGTCCGGCCAGCTCGACCTGATCGATTTCGGCGCGGCGCTGCGGCTCCAGCCGCTGCGACTGCGGCCACAGCCGCCACGCCACGCCCTCGGCGACACGGCCGGCGCGGCCCGCGCGCTGGTCGGCCGATGCCTGCGCGATGGCCACCACGTCCAGCCGGGTGAAGCCGCTGTTGGGGTCGTAGCGCGGCTCGCGCGCCTGGCCGCTGTCGATCACCACGCGCACGCCCGGCAGCGTCACCGAGGACTCGGCCACGTTGGTGGCCAGCACCACGCGCCGACGACCATCACTGGCCGCCTGCAGGACCCGCGCCTGCTGCTCCACCGGCAGTTCACCGTGCAGGGCCAGCACTTCGACGCCGGCATCCAGCGATTCCTGCAGCCCGGCCTGCACCCGCGCGATCTCGCGCTGGCCGGGCAGGAACACCAGCAGGTCACCGGGATGTTCTCCCAAGGCCTGCTGCACCGCGCGGCGAACCTGCAGTTCCAGCGCCTCATCGCGGCGCGCCGGGAAATGGCTGACCGTCACCGGGTAGCTGCGGCCTTCGCTGCTCAGCCGCGGCGCATCGAGGAAGCGTGCCAGCCGTTCGCCATCCAGCGTTGCCGACATCACCACCAGGCGCAGGTCATCGCGCAGCTGTGCCTGCACGTCCAGCGCCAGTGCCAGGCCGAGATCACCGCTGAGGTGGCGTTCGTGGAATTCGTCGAACAGGATCGCGCCGACCTCTTCCAGCATCGGGTCGTCCTGCAGCATGCGGGTCAGGATGCCTTCGGTAACCACCTCGATGCGGGTGCGCGACGAGACCTTGTTCTCGAAGCGGATGCGGTAGCCGACGGTGCCGCCCACCTCTTCGCCCAGCTGCCGCGCCATGAACAGCGCGGCGCTGCGTGCGGCGACCCGGCGCGGTTCCAGCAGGATGATCTTCCGCCCCTGCAGCCACGGTGCATCGAGCAGCGCCAGCGGCACCTGGGTGGTCTTGCCGGCGCCGGGCGGTGCCTCCAGCACCAGTCGTGGCTGCGCGGCGAGGTGCCGCTGGATCTGCGGCAGCAGCGGGGAAATCGGGAAGAGCGGCGCGTTCATGTGTAAAGGATAAGGGGCCACGGCGGGCGCAGGTACAATGCGCGGGCACTTTTCCCCCGCGATGACCATGCACCTGATCGATATCGGCGCCAACCTGACCCACGACTCCTTCGACCGCGACCGCGATGCCGTGCTGGACCGCGCGCGCCAGGCCGGCGTGGTGCAGATGGTCATTACCGGCGCCAGCCGCGAGCACTCGCCGCTGGCCGTGCAGCTGGCGCAGCAGCATCCTGGTTTCCTGTATGCCACCGCCGGCGTGCACCCGCACCACGCTGTGGAATACACCGAGGAATGCGATGCCGAGATGCGCGCGCTGCATGCGCACCCGGAAGTGGTGGCGGTGGGCGAGTGCGGGCTGGACTACTTCCGTGACTTCTCTCCGCGCCCGGCCCAGCACCGCGCGTTCGAGCGCCAGCTGCAGCTGGCCGCAGACAATGGCAAGCCGCTGTTCTTGCACCAGCGCGACGCGCATGCCGATTTCATGGCACAGATGAAGAACTTCGAGGGCCGCATCGGCCCGGCAGTGGTGCATTGCTTCACCGGTGAGCGCGACGAGCTGTTCGACTACCTGGACCAGGACTGGCACATCGGCATCACCGGCTGGCTGTGCGACGAACGCCGTGGCGCGCACCTGCGCGAGCTGGTGAAGAACATCCCGGCCAACCGCTTGATGATCGAGACCGACGCGCCGTACCTGCTGCCGCGCACGCTGAAGCCGATGCCGAAGGACCGCCGCAACGAACCGATGTTCCTCTCGCACATCGTGGAAGAACTGGCGCGTGACCGTGGTGAAGACGTGGCGGTGACCGCCGCGAATGCAACTGCCGCGACGCGTGCGTTCTTCCGCCTGCCGGACGCGGGTTGATCAGGTAGTGCCGGCCGCTGGCCGGCAGCAGCATGAACGCCGCAAACATCGCGCGGTTGCCGGCCAGCGGCCGGCACTACCG
>NZ_JBDJKU010000036.1:0-46879 GCF_039673015.1 Stenotrophomonas sp. TWI1409 | reverse complement strand
TGCGGGCCGGGCGCGCGCGGCCCCGCGCCGCCCCCGCCCCCCCCCCCCCCCCCCCCCACCACCTCCCCGGCCCCCCCCCCCCCCCCCCACTACCGGGTCGCAGCCCGGCACTCCGTCATCCCATCCCCGGCGGATTCCGCGCGTTACGCCTTGTCGCCGCCGCGGTCCACGCAGCCCCAGTTGAGGATGCGGGTGCCGGCCGGCAGCACGCGGCGGAAGAAGTCCACCCTGCCCGGCTTCGGGTTCACCACCACCGGCGCCTTGGCGGCCAGCAGCAACGGCAGGTCGGCGGTGCTGTCGGAGTAGGCGATATCGATGTCGCCGTAGCCGCGCTCGCGCAGCATGCGCATCTTCTCTTCGTTGTGGCAGTGGCGGGTCGGGCCGACGCCACCCAGCCGTGGGCCGACCTCGGTGCCGATCACCGGTACGTCCTGGTGGGCGACGAAGGCCAGGATCGCGCGTGCCAGCTCTGGTGGCGCGCCCGTGGCAACCACCACGCGGTCACCCTTGGCCCGGTGCGCTGCGAACACCTCCAGCGCCTGTGGCAGCAGCTTGGCGCGCATCTGCGCCTCGTTGCGCAGCACATAGGCGTCGATCACCTTGTTGAAATCGCGCGCACGGTGCAGGCCGAAGCTGCCGATCCACACATAGACCGAAATGCCGGTACGGCGGGTCGGCAGCAGCGCCACCATCGGCCCGGCGATCGGCGTGACCAGCAGCGCCGCCAGCATGCGCAGCGGGTTGCGCTTGATCAGCGAAGCGAACAGGTGAGTACCCGAATCGCCGTCGTAGAGGGTGTGGTCGAAATCGAAGACCACCAGCGGCGCATCGTCGCGCGGCGTCGGATAGTGCGTTTTCATGCCGCGAAGAATAGCTGACGCAGGCCCTCGCCCGGCTCTTCCACGCGCATGAAGGCTTCGCCCACCAGGAACGAGTGGATGCCGGCATCGCGCATCAGCGCCACGTCCTGCGGACCGAGGATGCCGCTCTCGGTGACCAGCAGGCGATCGCGCGGCACCGCCTTCTGCATGTCCAGCGTGGTCTGCAGCGACACCTCGAAGGTGCGCAGGTTGCGGTTGTTGATGCCGATCATCGGTGCCGGTACCTGCAGCGCACGCTCCAGCTCGTCGATGTCGTGCACTTCCACCAGTACGTCCATGCCCAGCGACATCGCCAGTTCGGACAGCGTGGCCAACTGCGTGTCGTCCAGCGCAGCGACGATCAGCAGGATGCAGTCGGCACCCAGCACGCGCGCCTCGTACACCTGGTAGGCGTCGATCACGAAGTCCTTGCGCAGCACCGGCAGCGTGCAGGCCTCACGGGCCTGCTGCAGGTAGGCATCGGCACCCTGGAAGAAGTCCACATCGGTCAGCACCGACAGGCAGCTGGCGCCGCCGAACTCATAGCTGACGGCGATGTCGGCTGGGCGGAAATCCGGGCGGATCACACCCTTGGACGGGCTGGCCTTCTTCACCTCGGCGATCACCGCCGGATCGCCGTTGGCCACTGCCGCCTGCAGCGCGCGCACGAAGCCACGTACCGGCGGGGCGCTGGCCACGGCGGCCTGCAGGTCCTCGAGGGGACGCTGGGCACGGCGCTGGGCCACTTCTTCGGCCTTGCGGGCCAGGATCGTCTGCAGGATGTCGCTCATCGTCTTCGATTCGGTGCGGGGGCGGTGAGGACGGCCATTATCGGCCATCAAGAGGGTCAGGCTGAACCGCGCGCTCAGGCAACCAGCGCGCGGGTGGTCTCTACATACTGCTGCAGGCGCTGGCGGGCGCTGCCGTTGGCGATGGCGGCACGGGCACGGGCCAGGCCGTCGCCGATGTCGCTGGCCACGCCGGCCACGTACAGCGCGGCGCCGGCGTTCAGGGCCACGATGTCCAGCGCCGGACCGGGCTGGTTGTCCAGCACGGCGCGCAGCATGGCAATGGACTGCTCCGGGCCATCCACGCGCAGGTTGCGGCTGGCCGACATCGCGATGCCGAAGTCTTCCGGGTGGATCTCGTACTCGCGTACCTTGCCGTCGCGCAGCTCGCCCACCAGGGTACCGGCGCCCAGCGAGATCTCGTCCATGTTGTCGCGGCCCCAGACCACCATGGCGCGCTCGGTGCCCAGCTCGCGCAGCACGCGTGCCTGGATACCCACTAAATCCGGGTGAAACACGCCCATCAGCACCGACGGTGCGCTGGCCGGGTTGGTCAGCGGGCCAAGGATGTTGAAGATGGTACGCACGCCCATCTCGCGGCGGACCGGCGCGACCACCTTCATCGACGGGTGATGGATCGGCGCGAACATGAAACCGATGCCGGTCTGTTCGATGGCCGCGGCCACCTGCGCCGGCTGCAGCTCGATGGCCGCACCCAGTGCTTCGACTGCATCGGCGCTGCCGGACTTGGACGACACGCTGCGGTTGCCATGCTTGGCCACGCGCGCACCGGCCGCGGCCGCGACGAACATCGCGCAGGTGGAGATGTTGAAGGTGTGCGAGCCATCGCCGCCGGTGCCGACGATGTCGACCAGGTGGGTGGTATCGGCCACCGGCACCGCCAGCGCGAATTCACGCATGACCGTGGCCGCAGCGGCGATCTCGTCGATGGTTTCCTTCTTCACGCGCAGGCCAGTGAGGATGGCGGCAGTCATCATCGGCGAGACATCGCCGCGCATGATCTGCCGCATCAGGTCGACCATCTCGTCGAAGAAGATTTCGCGGTGCTCGATGGTGCGTTGCAGGGCTTCCTGGGGGGAGAAGCTCATGGGAATGCTCCTGGGATCAGGCGGCCGGACGCTGCAGGAAATTGCGCAGCAGGGCATGGCCGTGTTCGGTGAGGATGGATTCGGGGTGGAACTGAACGCCCTCCACCGGGAACTGGCGGTGGCGCAGGCCCATGATCTCTTCGATCGAGCCGTCGTCGTTCTCGGTCCAGGCGGTCACTTCCAGCACCTCGGGCAGGCTGTTCTTGTCCACCACCAGCGAGTGGTAGCGGGTGGCCTGGTAACGGTCCGGCAGGCCGGCGAACACGCCCTTGCCTTCATGGCGGATCGGCGAGGTCTTGCCATGCATGATGTTGCCGGCGCGGATGACCGTACCGCCGTAGACCTGGCCGATGCCCTGGTGGCCCAGGCACACGCCGAGGATCGGCGTGGTCGGGCCCAGGCGCTGGATGAGTTCCAGCGACACGCCCGCTTCGTTGGGCGTGCACGGGCCGGGCGAAATGACGATGCGCTCAGGCTTCTGCGCGGCGATCTCGTCCACGCTCATCGCATCGTTGCGCACCACCTTCACCTCGGCGCCCAGCGTCTGCAGGTACTGCACGAGGTTGTAGGTGAAGCTGTCGTAGTTGTCGATCATCCACAACATGGTCAGGTTCCGTCGCTTATCAGGAAAATGGCGTATACGTTTTCGGTGTAGGTGATGGGGCCGGCTTCGATGGATTCGCGCAGGCGTGAGCCGGTGGTCTCGATCATGTCCATCTGCGCCGCAGGTGACGGCGGCGATGGCGGTGTCACCATGTCGTCGCTTCTGGGCCAATTGCCCGCCTGCACGCCATAGGCGAAGTTCGGCGCCACATCAGAGATGCTGTACAGCCCGCGCAGCTTCGTGCCGTAGGCATTGGCAAGGCCCTGCGCGGATTGGCGCGTCGACGCGGCGGCCTCACCCTTGAGTTCGCGCCGCAGCGCCACTTCGCCCGAGTAGGTCGGGGCCACGCTGCTGACCTGCAAGTTCTCGTTGGCCTTCAGTGCACCCAGCACGTCCTGCATCGCCTTCACGCTGGCGAAGCTGGCACGCAGCTGGCGCGACACGCGGGTGCCGACGAAGACCTGCCGGTTCTGCTCATAGCGCGTGGCCGGGCCGATCCGCAGATTGTCCGCACGCACGCTGCCCTCCACCGCCTTGTGCTGCTTGAACAGCGCCAGCACGCGCGCGACGTTGTCCTGCACGCGGCGGCGCGCGGCGTCGGCATCCATGTCGGTCTCTTCGATATTCAACTGCAGGCCGAACCGGTCGGGCATCACCTCGCGGCGCGCCTCGCCCTTCACCAGCAGGTGCGGCTGCGAGGGAATGGTGTTGGCCTGCGCCCACGCAGACGGGGCCATCGTGGCCAGCAGTGACGACCACAGCAATGCGCTCAGCAGCTTCATGCGGTACTCCTTGTCTTGAACGGGAACGGCGGAACGACCACGGCGCAGCGGCCGTGGCGAGGCAGGCTTACAGGCCCTTGGCGGCCTGGGCGACGGCGCGGAACAGCGCGCGGCCCTTGTTCATCGTCTCGTCCCATTCCTTGTCCGGGTCCGAGTCGTAGACGATGCCGGCGCCGGCCTGCACATACAGGCGGCCGTCCTTGATCACCGCGGTGCGGATCGCGATCGCGGTATCGGCATCGCCATGCCAGCCGATGTAGCCGATGCTGCCGGCGTAGACATTGCGCTTGATCGGTTCCAGCTCGCGGATCACTTCCAGCGCGCGGATCTTCGGCGCACCGCTGACCGTGCCGGCCGGGAAGGTGGCACGCAGCACGTCGGCATAGCTCAGGCCCGGCTGCAGCTGCCCGGTCACTTCGCTGACGATGTGCATGACGTGGCTGTAGCGCTCGATCACGAACTGCTCGCCCACTTCCACGGTGCCGGCCTTGGACACGCGACCGGCATCGTTACGGCCGAGGTCGATCAGCATCAGGTGCTCGGCGCGCTCCTTCGGATCGGCCAGCAACTCGGCTTCCAGCGCCAGGTCCTGTTCGACAGTGGCACCGCGCGGCCGGGTGCCAGCGATCGGGCGCACCGTCACTTCGCCATCCTGCAGACGCACCAGGATTTCCGGCGAGGAACCTACCACCTGCAGGTCGCCGACATCGAGGAAATACATGTAGGGCGACGGGTTCAGTGCACGCAGCGCACGGTACACATCCACCGGGCGCGCCTTGAACGGCACGCTCAGGCGCTGGCTCAGCACCACCTGGAAGATGTCGCCGGCACGGATGTATTCCTTGCTGCGCTGGACCGCATCGACGAAGCCTTCGCGGGTGAAACCGGAGACGAAATCGGACTCGTCCAGCACATCGCTGTTGAGCGGTGCGGGATAACCAGCACCCGGCGCGCGCAGCTTGGCGGTCAGTGCATCCAGGCGCGCCTGGGCCTGCTCGAACGCACCCTCGACACGCGGGTCGGCATGCACGATCAGGTACAGCCGGCCCTTGAGGTTGTCGAACACCGCCAGCTCGTTGGAATCCAGCAGCAGGATGTCCGGCGTACCCAGCTCATCGCGGCCAGCCGGCGGGGCCAGGCGCGGCTCGATGTAGCCGATGCACTCGAAGCCGAACCAGCCAACCAGGCCACCGGTGAAGCCCGGCAGGCCTTCCAGCTTGGGCACCGAGTGGGCGCTGCGCAGCGCCTCGACTTCGGCGAACGGGTCGGCCACCTCGCGGGTGTCCACCACCTGGCCATCTTCGCGCACGGTCAGCGTGTGGCCATGGAAGGCATACACGCGGCGCGCCGGCAGGCCGATGATCGAGTAACGACCAAAGCGCTCGCCGCCTTCGACGGATTCAAACAAGTAGGTATTGGGGCCGTCGGCGAGCTTCAGATAGACCGAAAGCGGCGTGTCCAGGTCGGACAGCACTTCACGGACGACGGGAATATGGGTGTGGCCTTCAGCGGCCTGCTGCAGAAACTGAGCGTGCGAGTTCAAGACGACTTTCCTTCCGGGACACAGCGTTATGGGGGCGGACGACGGCAACGGGCCACCATCGCCACCAACGGCGTGCGGAAGAAAGGGTATGCGGGGTCGTCAGGCTGGACACCCCTTGACTGTATCGCAGCCGGGGCGGGAGGGGAACCCCGTCGCGGCGTCGCGGTTCATTCGGCCATTAGCCCATCCGCCGGGCGTTGTCCTGGGCCTCCAGCCCCTGTTGCTGTGCCAGTCCGGCTGCCGTCGCCTGTTCGCGACCGGTGTTCAGGGCGTCAACCTGCGCCGTGCTCACGGCCAGCGGCTGGGCCATGCCGGCCGCCACGTCCACATGCGCATGTCGGCGGTGGGCCGCCTGCAGATCCGGGGTGTCGATCGCGAATGCCCGCGTGCGGTCGTCACTGAGCAGCACATGGGAGATGGCCTGCAACCCTTCGCGCTTGGCCTGCGCAGCCAACGCCCCGGCCAGCTGATCGCTCTGCAGGTTCGGGATGCGGCCATGTGCCACATCGAGGCCGTGCACACCGGTCTGCGCGCCCTTGAACAGATGGAAATCGATGTGCCCCGGATCGTTCAGCGCGGGTATCTTCGCGCCCCCCTCCTGCAGCTGCGCATGCGGCCGTCCAAGCAGCTTGCGCGCGGCCGCCTCCTGGCTCGCGATTGCCGCGTCGAGACTGGGGTTCATCGTCTCGCTCATGCCATGCCGGTCCACCGACTCCCCCATGGTCGCACTGCCGCGCCCGATCACCCACGACGTCTTGGCCAGGTTGACCAGGTTCTGCGGCAGTGCCGGCGTGGGCAGGTGCGTGGCAATGCCCTTGTTGGCCATCGCGCCCAGCCCGACGGTGCCGGCCAGCACGGCCGGCGCCTGCGAGGTCAGCCCGGTGATCTGATGGCTGCTCCAGTTCATGCCCATGTGGAAAGTCGCGCCGTACACGGCATAGCCGTTGCGCAGCCCATTGGCCACGCCATGCACGCCCTGCTGCAGCTGGCCGCCCAGATGATGGCCGCCGGCACGGATGCGGCCGGCATCCGCCGCCGCTTCACGGGTGGCTTCACGGGCCTTGGTTTCGTGTTGATTGCGCGCCGCATCACCGTGCTCACGCATCTGTCTGGCCATGTCGTCGGCACCGAGCGCACCCAGCACGCTGGCCCCGATGTTCCAGCCGTAACTGCCCTTGGCCTGCACGCGGTGGCTGACCGATTCGACCAGACCCTGCAGCTCGCGCCCCTTGGCAATGACCGTCGCACCGCCTTCGATGCCCACCCGCATGCTCTTGCCACCGTAGTCGACCACGGTGCCGATCGCATTTCCCTGCAGGGTCGACGCACGCTCGACGGCCACGCCGGACAAGCTCATGCCCCGGCCCGCCAGCGCGCCGACCTGCTCGACATGTTCACCGGCAACCCGTCCGGCACGCATGCCGCGCGCACCTGCGATCAGCACCTCGGCCAGCGGGCCACCGTATTCGGCAAGCTGGCTTGGCGCTTCTCGATGGCGGCGGTCCACCACCTTTCCGTTCACTTCGGTCTTGGCGTCCAGCAACAGTTCCATCCTGCCCGCGGCCACCGGGACATTGCGCAATGCCTCTGCCCCGGATTTCGACGCCAGCTGGTCAACCAGCTGGGCCGTGGCCGTCTGCGCACCCGCCGGCATCATCTCCTGCAGCTTGCGGGTAACCATCTGCTGCACGCCGGGCTGACGCAGCAGCTGGCTGGTCTCACTGGCCAACAGGCCAAAGCCCTGCCGGTGATGCTCGTTGAGCCGCTTCAATCCGTTCTGCACATCGTTGAGCACTTCACCCGACGTCTGGTAGGTGTGCACCGTGTCGCGCGTGTTGAACACCGGCAATCCGTGGGATTTCGCGTAGCGATCGGCGGTGGCCGGATGCAGCCCCGCCGAATTGAAGGTGGTCGCACGTACACCGGTAACCGCCGAAGCGGCAGAGGCCATGCCGCCACCAAGCGAATGACCGGCGAGTTCAAACTGGGTACCAGAGGTCTTCAAGCGACTCGCCAGTGCCATGGCCCGATCGTAGTAGTCGCTCTGCATGCCTACGCCCTGGCGTCCATTGTTGAGGAAATCCTCGCCTCCGGATTCACGCCGCCCGCCTTTCGCCCGGGGATCGATGATTTCGCCCGTTGATCCCTTGAACACCAGCACCGGCTTGGCGTCATCACCGAACACCCTTTTGTCCGGAATGTAGATCTCTGCGCGGAAGCCCGAATCGTTCGGCCGCATCAGCTTCTTCAGGTCGGCCGCTCCCAGGCTGATGCCCGCCGCTTTGAGCGTGTCCGGGTCGGTCACGGCACTGGCTCGCGTCCACCCGACCGGCGGCTCACCTTTGCCCTTTGCCGAGGCATACACATCATCAGCAAGCGAACCCAGCTCGCGGGCGTGATAGGTCTCGCGCAAGCGCGCCGCCTCGGTGGCATGTCCACCTCCCTGCAGTTGCTCGACCAGGTGCTGCTGCGCCTGGACGCTCTTGGCGCGGGCCTGCAACAGGCGTTCCTGCTGCTCGGGATCGTGACCGCTCATGGCAGACTCCATTGCTCATCAGTGAAGACACGGTCATCCAGGACCTGCTGGAATGACCACGGCCAACGCTATCATCCCCCGAACGCGTCCATGTCAAGGGATCACATGCACCGTCACCCTCACAGTTCCTTTACGCCATTTTCCTGCCTGGCGCTGATGCTGCTGATGCTGCTGAGCGCCTGCGCGCGCACGTCTTCACATGGCGCGGAGCGCTATTTCGAGGGCAAGGCACTTGAACTGGCCATCGCCGCCGAACAGGGTGATGCAGCGACGATCACGCGCCTGATCAAGACCGAAGGCGTGAACCCCGACAAGGAGTTCTCGAAGCAGGATGGCATTCCGCTCATCGCGTGGCCGTTGCGCGCACAGAACCTGGAAGGCCTGCGCGCGATGCTCGACAACGGCGCCGACCCGAATGCACGGCGTATTGAAACGCTGGACGGCGAGACGTTCCGCCACAACAACGCCATGGTCTATGCCGCGAAGATGGACGATCCGCGCTACCTGGCCCTGCTGCTGGACCATGGCGGCGACCCGGACACGCGCACCTCCAATACCGAAACGCTGCTGTTCCAGGCTTTCATTTCCGGCAACCTGTGGAAGAACATCCAGCTGCTGGTGGAGCGAGGCGCGCACGTCAACGAATCCAACATCGGCCAGGCCGATACCGTTCTCAGCTGGTACACCGGCCGTGGCGGCTTCGAGCAGGCTTACTGGCTGCTTGAGCATGGTGCGGACCCCACGATTGCATCGCCGTCATCGGCGCAACCAGGCGCGCCCGATCGGATGGCCATGGTCGAAGCCATCTACTGGGAAATCACCACACCGGACCTGCTGCCCTGGCAGAAGAAGTGCCAGCAGTGGCTGATCGATCACGGCATTGCGCGGCCGCCGCTGCCGCAGTACATCCGCGAGAAGCGCGAAGCATTCGGCTTCCCGGCGAAGGAGCAGGACATCCCCCCGTTGTAGGACTTCCGGTCCGGCTCAGCGCGGCTCGGACAACAGGGCACAGCCCACGGGCAGGTGCATCCGCACCCTGCCCGGCACGCACGCGATGCGGAACTGGCGCGCCTGTACCGGTTCGCCGTCCAGGTTGAGCGTCAACGGGCGCTCGGAATCCACCTGCAGCCACGGCAGGCGCGCGCGCGTTGCCAGCTGTTCCAGTGCGGCCTGGGTGCCCGACTTCAGCATCTGGCCGAGCGTGGCGGTGACTTCACCTTCCAGCTCCGGAAGCACCGTCACGTCCAGCTGCCCATCATCGATCAGCGCCTGCGGGCACAATTGCTGGCCACCACCGGCCTGGCGGCCATTGCCGATGCCGAGCGCGATGAAGTCGCCTTCCCACGCGAAATCCGGGCCCGACAGGCGCGCATGGATCGGCTCGATCCGCCCCAGCTTGGCAATGCCGGTGATCACGTAGGCCAGCCCGCCCAGCATCTTCTTCAGGCCGGCATCGGTCTCCACCGTCACCTGCGTGCCGAAGCCACCGCTGGCGAGGTTGGCGCACCACCATTGCGTGCCATCGGCGTCCACGCGCAGCAGATCGATGGCATGCGGCGTGGCCTGCCCGATCAAGGCCAAGGCCGCCTTCGGCTCGGTCGGGATGCCGGCCGCAGTCGCGAAGTCGTTGGCGGTGCCCATCGGGATCAGCGCCAGCGAGGGCAACGCATCTGCCGGCTCCTCACGATGCGCCAGTGTCTCGGCCACCGCGCTGAGCGTGCCGTCGCCACCGGCGGCCACGATCACGTCCACGCCATGATCGATCGCCTCGGCCACGTAGCGTTCGGCGTCACCGTCTTCCCAGGTCACCCGCACTTCCAGCTGCACGCCCTGCCCACGCCAATGACCGACCGCGTCGCGCAGCTCGTCATTGCCTGCGGATTTTCCGTTGAGGATCAGGCGCCAGCGCGGGGTGGTCATGCGGTGCTTCCAGGACGGGGGTGGCACAGGCTAGCAATGCGCCGTTTGTCCGCAGTGAATGTCACGCAGGTGTCATTCAGCTGCTGGAGAATGGAAGGCCATAGCAGGGACGACGGATGGAGGCAGGATCAGCCTCCCACGCATGCAGCGAGGCCACGCCAGTGATTGGCGTGGCTTTTTTTTGGTGCGTAGGGAGTGCGAACCAAGGTTCGCACCCACCGGGTTGCGGTTCGCACCCACCAGGCTGCGGTTCGCGCACACCAGGTGGGTAGATCCACGCCATGCGTGGATGCACTTCGCCTCAACCGTTGGCGAAATCGTGCAATGCCTGGCCCTGCAGCCGGTACACGGTCCACTCGTCCTGCGGCGTGGCGCCAGCGGCGGTGTAGAACTCGATGGCCGGGGTATTCCAGTCCAGCACCGACCATTCGAAACGACCGCAACCCTCGGCCACGGCCTGGCGTGCGATGTACTTCAGCAGCGCCTTGCCGGCGCCTGCGCCGCGCTTTTCCTGGCTGACATACAGGTCTTCCAGGTAGATGCCCTTGCGGCCCAACCAGGTGGAGTAGTTGTAGAAATACACGGCGTAACCAATGGGCTCGCCGTCGGCTTCGCAGATCAGCGCGCGCGCCGTGGCATCGGCGCCAAACAGGCTCTCGGCGATGCCGATCTCATCGGTCTGCACCGAATGCTCGGCCTTCTCGTAGATGGCCAGTTCGCGGATGAAATGCAGGATCAGGCCGGCATCGGCCACAGTGGCCGGACGGATGTTCAACAGAGCCATGGGCGGAAAAGGGAGACGGAGGGAATCAGGCGAGCTTAATCCCCTCCGTCCCTTTTTTGTCAGCGTGCCGCAGCGACATTCGCGCGCATCTGCGCGATCACGTCCTGGTAGCTGGTCTTGGCGTTGAAGATGGCCGAACCGGCAACGAAGGTGTCGGCACCGGCAGCGGCGATCTCGCCGATGTTGTCGGCCTTCACGCCGCCGTCGATCTCCAGGCGGATGTCCTTGCCGCTGGCATCGATCATCTTGCGCACCACGCGCAGCTTGTCCAGCGCCGAGGGAATGAAGGCCTGGCCGCCGAAGCCCGGGTTGACCGACATCAGCAGCACCAGGTCCAGGTCGTCCAGCACCCAGTCGAGGATGTCCACCGGGGTGGCCGGATTGAGCACGATGCCCGGCTTGCAGCCCAGCGAGCGGATCAGCTGGATGGTGCGGTGCACGTGGCGGCTCGCTTCCGGGTGGAAGCTGATGTAGGTGGCACCGGCTTCGGCGAAGTCCGGGATGATGCGGTCCACCGGCTCGACCATCAGGTGCACGTCGATCGGCGCGGTCACGCCGTGCTTGCGCAGCGCCTGGCAGACCATCGGGCCGATGGTCAGGTTCGGCACGTAGTGGTTGTCCATCACGTCGAAGTGGACCCAGTCCGCGCCGGCGGCGAGGACGTTGTCGACTTCCTCGCCGAGGCGGGCGAAGTTGGCGGACAGGATGGAGGGGGCGATGAGGCAGTTGGACATGGCCGGGCCTTGCAACGGTAGGAAAGAGGGTCAGCGCTTGCGCAGGGTCTTGATGCGGTCGTAGGCGGCGTTGATCCGCCGCGACTTCTGCTCGGCCTGCTGCTGCAGCTCGGGGGCGGCGCCGCCAAGCTTGTCGGGGTGGTACTGCGAGATCAGCCTGCGGTAGGCGCGCTCGACCTCGGCATCGGTGGCCTCGGAGGTCAGCCCCAGCTCCCGGTACGGGTTCTCCTTGTTCAGGCGGAACCAGTCCGAATCGAAGGCGTGGCCGATCAACAGGCCGACCACCGCGCCGAACAGCGGATTGGGCCGGAACAGCAGGGCGCCGGCGATGAATCCGAGCAGTTTTCCGTACCAGCGCATGGCGCTCCGGGGTCGACCGACGAAATGGACGCTCATTTTACGTCACAGCGGGCCCGGACGGCTTTACACTAGGCCGCCCGCTGGTCAGCGGGCCCGCCGGGTCCGTTGGGCAGCAGCCGTATCGACAACGCCCCAGGAGTGCCCGTGCCAACCACGCTGTTGCAATCCGATCTCCCCGGCCTGCCCTTGCGCCATCGCGGCAAGGTGCGTGATGTGTTCGATATCCCGCGCGAGCGGCTGCCAGCAGGGACCCCGCCGGGCGACTACC
This sequence comes from Stenotrophomonas sp. TWI1409, assembly GCF_039673015.1. Taxonomy (NCBI): domain Bacteria; kingdom Pseudomonadati; phylum Pseudomonadota; class Gammaproteobacteria; order Lysobacterales; family Lysobacteraceae; genus Stenotrophomonas; species Stenotrophomonas sp. TWI1409. The sequence goes on along the minus strand of NZ_JBDJKU010000036.1, from coordinate 34,591 downwards.
TGCTGATGGTGGCCACCGATCGCCTGTCGGCGTTCGACGTGGTCCTGCCCGACCCGATTCCGGGCAAGGGCGAGATGCTCTGCCAGGTCTCCAACTTCTGGTTCGCCAAGACCGCGCACCTGATGCCCAACCACCTGACCGGCATCGACGTGGCCAGCGTGCTGCCCGAAGGCGTGGACCCGGCCCTGTACGCCAAGCGCGCGGTGGTCACCCGCAAGCTGAAGCCGGTGCCGGTGGAAGCGATCGCCCGCGGCTACCTGATCGGCAGCGGCTGGAAGGACTACCAGCGCACCGGCAAGGTCAGCGGCATCGACCTGCCCGACGGCCTGCGCCAGGCCGAGCAGCTGCCCGAGCCGATCTTCACCCCCTCGACCAAGGCCGCCGTGGGCGACCATGACGAGAACATCGATTTCGATGCGATGGTGAAGCAGGTCGGTGCCGAGATGGCCGAGCGCGTGCGCGATGCCACCCTGCGCATCTACAAGTTCGCCGCCGAGTACGCCCGCGAGCGCGGCATCATCCTGGCCGATACCAAGTTCGAGTTCGGTACCGACGCCGATGGCCGCCTGTACATCATGGACGAGATGCTGACGCCGGATTCCTCGCGTTACTGGCCGGCCGACGAGTACGAAGTGGGCACCAGCCCGCCGAGCTACGACAAGCAGTTCGTGCGCGATTACCTGGAGACGCTGGACTGGGGCAAGACCGCCCCGGGCCCGACCATCCCGGCCGAGATCATCGAGCGCACCCGCGCCAAGTACGCCGAGGCGCTGCAGCGCCTGGCCGGGATCAGCGTCGACTGATGCCCTGCGCCCCCCGCCGGTCTGGCTGGGGGCGTTCTGAATGCGGTACTGCCGGCCGCTGGCCGGCAACCTCGCGAACCTGCAGCCAGGCATGGCCTGGCTCTACTGCCGGTTGCCTGGGGTACTGCCGGGCCCAGGGCCGCACCCACCCCACCAAGGCAAAAAGAAAGAATGACCGCCCCCCGCCCGCGCCTGGCTCTCCGGCGGGTGGCGTGGGTTCGTGCGGGCCGCGGGCGGGCAACCGCGCGATCTGGGATTGGCTTTGTTTTGCGGCCCTGGGGCCGGCACTACCGTTGTCCGAGGAAGCAACGCAGCATGCAGACATCCACCGAGCTTGCGCGGCCGATCGACCGCTATTTCGCCAGCTACTCCGACGACCACCGCAATCTGATCAACCAGCGCATCCACGTGGTGGCGGTGCCGGCGATCCTGTGGTCGGTGGTGGCCCTGCTGTGGTGCCTGCCGCCGCTGATCACCTGGTTCCAGTACGGCATCTGGTCGGCGTTCGCGATGTTCAGCGCCTGGTGCTTCTACAACAAGCTGTCGCGCCCGCTGGGCATCGGCATGCTCATCCAGTTCTTCGTATTCGGCTGCCTATGCCGCCTGCTGGAGGCCGAGATCGGCCTGCATAACCTGTTCTGGCTGGCGGTGGGTGTATTCGTTGTGGCCTGGATCGCGCAGTTCATCGGTCACAAGTTCGAGGGCCGCAAGCCCAGCTTCCTGACCGACCTGACCTACCTGCTGATCGGCCCGGCCTGGGTGATGGCCAAGTTCTACCGCAAGCTCGACTGGCGCTACTGACCTGCCCGTGGCCGACGGTGCCCCTCGTTTCCTGAACGGGCAGATTCCGTCACCCGCACTCCACGACGGCCCTGCCAGCCTGCACCGGTGATCCGTTCCCCACCTCCCGCCCGTCGACGGCAGCCCCTGTGCGACAGGGCCTGCGGTCTCCCTGCGTGGGCGTAGGGTGTCCCCCGAGGGCAACCGGGGAGGGACCGCAGCAACGCGATGCTGCGCTGCAGAAAAAATGAATCAGCGGACGTTACATGCAATTGATCGCTGTTCGATGGGTTTCGGCGACATTTCGCAGCCTGTTATCCTCCCTGACCTGCTCGTGAATCATGGATTCCCTGCATGCTCCCCAGCCTGCCCCTGCTGCTGGCCCTGCCGTTCCTGATGGCAGCGGCTGTTGCGGCCTTCCCCCGTAGTTCGCGCTCGACTGCTGCCTGGCTGGCGGCGCTGGCGCCGTTGGGCGGACTGGCCATCCTCGGCTGGCTGACCCCATCGGTGCTCGACGGCCAGGTCGTGCGGACGATGGTCCCTTGGCTGCCGCAGATCGGTCTGGACTTCACCCTGCGCCTGGACGGGCTGGCCTGGATGTTCGCCGGGCTGGTGCTCGGCATCGGCGCGCTGGTGGTGCTGTATGCGCGCTACTACCTGAGCCAGCAGGACAACGCCCACCGCTTCTACTGCTACCTGCTGCTGTTCATGGGCGCCATGCTGGGCATGGTGCTGTCGGGCAACCTGCTGTTGCTGATGATTTTCTGGGAAATGACCAGCATCAGCTCGTTCCTGCTGATCGGCTTCTGGTCGCACCGCCAGGACGCCCGCGAAGGCGCACGCATGGCGCTGGTGATCACCGGCGGCGGTGGCCTGGCCCTGCTCGGTGGCGTGCTGCTGATCGGCCGCATCGTCGGCAGCTTCGACCTGGACGTGGTGCTGGCCGCCGGCGAGCAGATCCGTGCCAGCGCGCTGTACCCGTACGCACTGTTCCTGGTGCTGGCCGGCATCTTCACCAAGAGCGCGCAGTTCCCGTTCCACTTCTGGCTGCCGCACGCGATGGCGGCGCCGACCCCGGTCTCGGCCTACCTGCACTCGGCCACCATGGTGAAGGCCGGTGTGTTCCTGCTGGCGCGGCTGCACCCGGCACTGGCCGGCAGCGACCTGTTCTTCTACACGGTCAGCGGCATCGGCGCGCTGACCCTGCTGATCGGCGCCTGGAATGCGATCTTCCAGCACGACCTGAAAGGCCTGCTGGCGTACTCGACCATTTCCCACCTGGGCCTGATCACCCTGCTGTTCGGCCTGTCCACGCCGATGGCGGTGGTGGCCGGCGTGTTCCACATCCTCAACCACGCCACCTTCAAGGCCTCGCTGTTCATGGCCGCCGGCATCATCGACCACGAAACCGGCACCCGTGACATGCGCAAGCTGGGTGGCCTGCGCAAACTGATGCCATTCACCAGCGCGCTGGCGATCATCGCCTCGCTGGCGATGGCCGGCATCCCGTTGCTCAACGGCTTCCTGTCCAAGGAAATGCTGTTTGCCGAAGCGCTGTCGGCCGGTGGCACCGACACCATGCGCACGGCGGTGTCGATCGCCGCGCTGCTGGCCGGCGTGTTCGGCGTGGCCTACAGCCTGCGCTTCGTGCATGACACGTTCTTCGGCAACGGCCCGCATGACCTGGACCGCGTGCCGCACGAGCCGCCGCGCTGGATGAAGGTACCGGTGGAGATCCTGGTGGTGATCTGCGTGGCGGTGGGTATCGCTCCCGCCGTGACCGTGGCCCCGGTACTGCACGCGGCAGCGGCCTCGATCCTCGGCAGCGCGATGCCCGAGTACAACCTGTCGATCTGGCATGGCTTCAACTTGCCGCTGGCGATGAGCGCTGCTGGCGTGGTCGGTGGCGTGCTCCTCTACTTCGGCCTGCGCAGGCTGATCGATCTGCATGCGGTAACCAACACCACGCCGGGACGCAACGTCTTCCACCACCAGCTGGACCTGCTGTCGGCCGGTGCGCAGCGGTTGACCGCCGGCATCGCCAACGGCAGCCTGCAGCGCATGCTGCTGGGCCTGGTGCTGGTGGCGATCGTGGCCGCCGCCGCGCCCTACATCGCCAACCCGGCCTCGCCGGAATGGACCAGACCGCAGCCGATACCGCTGCTGGGCTGGGCGTTGTGGCTGGTGATGATGTCCTGCGCGGTGGCGACCCTGCGCATGTACAAGCAGCGCCTGCTGGCCGTGCTGCTGGTCGGCGGCGTCGGCCTGATGGTGGCGCTGACCTTCGTGTTCCTGTCCGCACCGGACCTGGCGCTGACCCAGCTGCTGGTGGAAATGGTGACCCTGGTGCTGATGCTGCTGGGCATGAACTACCTGCCGGCACAGTCCGGCCCGGAGCGGCCGCGGTGGCGCAAGCGCCGTGATGCGCTGATCGCGATCGTGGCCGGTGCCGGCCTGGGCGCGCTGGCCTACAGCGCGATGACCCTGCCGCCGAACACCATGGCCGGCGAGCTGGTTGCCCGCGCCCTGCCGGAGGCATACGGCCAGAACGTGGTCAACGTGATCCTGGTCGACTTTCGCGGCTTCGATACCTTCGGCGAGATCACCGTGTTCGGCATTGCCGCACTGGTCGTGCATGCACTGCTGCGTCGCACGCGGATGGCGCCGGAGCAGATCATGCCTGGTCCGCCGATCAAGCTGCCGGTGCCGGCCGATCTGGCCCAGATCATGTTCCCGCTGACCCTGACGGTCTCCATCTTCCTGTTCCTGCGCGGCCACAACGCGCCGGGCGGCGGCTTCATCGCCGGCCTGGTGCTGGCGGTGCCGCTGCTGATCCAGTACGTGATCCAGGGTACCGCCTCGGTGGAGTCACGCTTCGGCTTCGACTACATCCGCTGCATCGGCATCGGCCTGCTGATCGCCATCCTCAGCGGCGCCGCGTCGATGCTGTTCGGCGTGCCGTTCCTGACCAGCGGCCACCTCGACCTGCACCTGCCGCTGATCGGCGACGTGCCGCTGGCGAGTGCGATCGGCTTCGACATCGGCGTCTATCTGGTGGTGTTCGGTGGCGCCATGCTGATGCTGTCGATGATGGGCACGATCAAGCCGTCGCGTACCCGCACTGCCCGCAAGGGTGAGATCGACCTGCAACGCCGTTCGGCACGCACCGGGGAGATGCACTGATGGAACTGGCCCTGGCTACCGCGATCGGCGTACTGACCGCGATCGGCATCTACCTGCTGCTGCGTGCGCGCAGCTTCGATGTGATCCTCGGCATGACCTTCCTGTCCTACGCCACCAACCTGCTGATCTTCGCCGGTGGCCGCGTGGTGCTGGGCAAGGCACCGGTGCTGCAGGAAGGCGTGGACAGTCACCTGGGCAACTACACCGATCCGCTGCCACAGGCGCTGGTGCTGACAGCGATCGTGATCGCCTTCGCGATGACCGCGGTCAGCATCGTGCTGGCCATGCGCAGCCGCAGCGACAACCACAGCGACCATGTGGACGCCCACGAGCCGGATGACGACCTGCAGGATGAGAGCGTGCTGCCGCGCCAGGGCGAGGACCGCGCATGAACCACCTGGTGATCCTGCCCATCCTGATTCCGCTGCTGGGTGCTGCACTGTCGCTGTTCGTCGAACACCGCCGCTATGGCCCGAAGGTGCAGCGCGCGGTGGCCTGGACTGCGCTGTCGGCGCTGGCGCTGGCGGTGGGCCTGCTGTTTGCCGCCACCGCCACTGGTGAGATCAACGTCTACCTGCTCGGCGACTGGCCGTCGCGGCTGGGCATCGCGCTGGTCGCCGACCGGCTGTCGGCGTGGATGCTGCTGACCACCCTGCTGCTGGCCATTCCCTGCCTGCTGCATGCCTGCTCGGGCTGGGACCGCCGCGCACCGCACTTCCATGCGCTGTTCCAGTTCCAGCTGGTCGGCCTGAATGGCGCGTTCCTGACCGGCGACATCTTCAACCTGTTCGTGTTCTTCGAGGTGATGCTGATCGCCTCCTACGGCCTGCTGCTCAGTGGCGGCCGCGGCCTGCGCATGCGCATCGGCCTGCACTACGTGGTGTTCAACGTCACCGCCTCGACGTTGTTCCTGATCGCGCTGGGCCTGCTGTACGCCTCGCTGGGCTCGCTGAACATGGCCGAGCTGTCGCAGCGTATTGCCGAGGTTCCGCCGGCGCAGCTGACCCTGGTAAAGGCCACGATGGGCCTGTTGCTGCTGGTGTTCTGCGCCAAGGCTGCGCTGATGCCGCTGTACCTGTGGCTTCCGGAAGCCTATTCGCGCGCACCGGCCGCCGTGGCCGCCCTGTTCGCGATCATGACCAAGGTCGGCCTGTACTCGGTGCTGCGCATCCAGATGCTGTGGTTCGGCGACGATGCCGGTGCGATGGCCGGCTATGGCCGCGACTGGCTGCTGTGGGCCGGCGTGGCAACGCTGGTGCTGGGCGGCCTCGGTGCGCTGGCCGCGACCCGCCTGCGCGTGCTGATCTCGTATCTGGTAATCGTCTCGGCGGCCACGCTGTTCATCGCCTTCTCGGTAGGCACGCCGCAGGTGCTGTCCGCCGGCCTGTACTACCTGCCGCACAGCAGCTTCGTCGCCGCCGCACTGTTCCTGATTGCCGACCTGATCCGCCGCCGCCGCGGTGGCGCCAGCGACCGCAAGGAAGTGGTCGCGCCGATGCCGGGCAAGGAAACGCCGGCGGTGCTGTTCCTGATCGGCGCGGTGTCCGTGGCCGGCCTGCCGCCGCTGTCCGGCTTCCTGGCCAAGGCCGCACTGCTGGCCGGCATGCCGGCGCAGTACACCGGCCCGGTCTGGACCGCCGTGCTGGTCAGCAGCCTGCTGGTGATCATGGGCCTGACCCGAGGCGGCATCCGCCTGTTCTGGCGCGTGCCGCCGGTAGAGGCCGATGCACCGAAGCCGCGCAAGGCACGCCTGCGCCGGGTCGAGCTGTACGCGGCCTGCATCCTGCTGGCCTACGGCATCGGCATGACCCTGGCCGCTGCACCGCTGATGCGCTACACCGACGCCACCGCCGCACAGCTGCTGCAACCCAGCGAGTACGTGCAGCAGTTGCGCGCGACCACGCCGGAGATCCGCCAGCCATGACCGCCCAGCGCTCCCTGTTCCGTCGCGTCATTCCCTCGCCGATGCTCAGCATCATGGTGGTGGCGTTCTGGCTGCTGATGTCCGACAGCTTCACCCTCGGCCAGTTCGTGCTGGGGCTGGTGCTGGGCGTGGTGGTGCCGCTGTTCGCCGCGCGCCTGGACCGCGAGTTCGCCCGCATCGGTACCCTGCGCCCGCTGCCCAAGCTGCTGTGCGTGACCCTGTGGGACATCCTGATGTCCAACATCCGCGTTGCCGTGCAGGTGCTGGGCCCGGAGAAGAACATCCATCCGGGCTTCATCTGGCTGCCGCTGGACATCGCCAACATCCACGGCATCGCCGCGCTGACCAGCATGATCACGCTGACCCCGGGCACGGTCTCGGCCGCGCTCAGTGACGACCGCAAGTTCCTGCTGGTGCACGTGCTGCACCTGGAGGACCCGCAGGACCTGATCGATACGATCAAGCGCCGTTACGAGGCGCCGTTGATGGAGATCTTCCCATGACCGGTTTTGAAGTCATCCAGACCACCCTGGTGGTGTGCATGCACGTGGTCGGCCTGGCCATGCTGCTGGCCACCTGGCGCCTGCTGCGCGGGCCGACCGTGCCCGACCGCATCCTCGCGCTGGACACGCTGTCGGTGACCGCGATTGCCGAGCTGATGCTGTTCGGCATGTACCTCAACTCGCCGATCTACTTCGAGGCGGCGCTGATCATCGCCATGCTCGGCTTCGGCAGCACCGTGGTGCTGAGCAAGTTCGTGCTGCGCCGGGACATCGTCGAATGATCACCGCGATCCAGATCGGCCTGTCGATCCTGCTGCTGTTCGGCTGCTTCTTCATCCTGGTCGGTGCATTGGGCCTGGTGAAGCTGTCCACGTTCTTCAAGCGGCTGCACGCACCGACCAAGGCCAGCACGCTGGGCGTGGGCTGCGTGCTGGTGTGCTCGGTGTGCTACCACATCTTTCTCGGCCAGGACCCGCAGCCGCGCGAGCTGCTGATCACCGTGTTCCTGTTCATCACCGCACCGATCAGCGCGCACATGATGGCCAAGGCCGCGCTGTCGCTGCTGATGGAAACCCGCCCCAGCCTGCCCGGCAACGAGCCGGCTGCTGAAGAGCAGCTGCCGCCGCCGGAACCGGTGCGGGAAGAAGAAACCACGCAGAACCGGTGAATCCGGTAGCGACCGACCTTGGTCGGCGCTTTGTTTCCCTGAGTGCCAACCAAGGTTGGCAGCGACCGCATCATCGGTGGGTGGACCGGTGGGTGCCGACCGTTGGTCAGCACGGAGCCAACCGCATCCACGCATGGCGTGGATCTACCGACCGCAATGCCCGGTGGCGGCCGACCTTGGTCGGCGCTTTGTTTCCCTGAGTGCCAACCAAGGTTGGCAGCTACCGCATCATCGGCGAGGTGACCGGTAGGTGCCGACCTTGGTCGGCACGGAACCAACCGCATCCACGCATGGCGTGGATCTACAACGCCGGTGCGCCCACCAGCAGCAGCTCCAGCACGAACCAGCCCGCGAACGCGACCAGCAGGATCGCGCCTTCGCCGCGGCTGATCTTCAGGTCGCCGCGCAGCATGGGGTACAGCACCAGTGCGAAGGCCAGCAGCGCCGGCAATTCCAGGCGCACGAACGAGGCCGGCAGCGCCAGCGGCTGCAGTACGGCCATCGCACCAATCACCAGCAACAGGTTGACCACGCTGGAACCCAGCACGTGGCCCAGCACCATGTCGCCATGACCACGGCGTGCGGCAGCAATCGCGGTTGCCACCTCCGGCAGCGCGGTACCGATCGCGACCGGCAGCAGACCGACCAGTAGCGGTGTCCAACCCAGTGCAGTACCGAAGTCCGCTGCGGCCCCCACCACCAGGCGTGCGCCCCAGTACAGGGCCAGCGCGGCGATCAGCACCCGCAGTACATTCAACGGCAGGCTGGTTCGGCTCAGTGCGGACTCGGCGATGGCTGCCTGCACCTCCGCACTCTCGCTGCGACCACGGCGCAGCAGCAGCACCTGCACCACGATGAAGCCGGCCAGCAGCACGCCGCCCTCCCAGCGTGCCAGGCCACCATCAAGACCGAACAGGATCAGCAGCACGCCGGCCGCCAGCAGCGACCACCACAGCACCGTCTGCAGGCGCGCGCGCAGCAGCAGTGGCGCAGCCATGGCCGCCACGGCCAGGGTCAGGCCCAGGTTGACGATGCTGCTGCCCACCGCGTTGCCCAGCGCCAGCTCCGGCTGACCGACCGCCAGCGCGCGCGCGTTGACCGCCAGTTCCGGCAGCGAAGTGGTCACGCCGAGCAGCAACAGACCAGCCGTGAACGGACTGGCCCCGAAGCGTTGCGCCAAGCCGGACACGGCCTTGACGATGGAGTCCCCGCCCAGCGCCAGCAGCAGCAGGCCGAGCAGGAACCAGGCAATGGCAATGGCGATCATCGAGCACTCCCCCTGCGGTCGTGGCGCGATTCTACGCTGGCCCCGCGCGCATGGCTGGGCCGTGGATCAAGGATCAGCCACAGCCTTCCACATAATCCACCTGCGGGGTCTGCCCGACCCTCCACGCACCGACCCGGCCGTCCGCACCGAGTGCGAAATCGATCACCGCCCCACCCTCCTGCGCCGGACGCACGCGCAGGTGCTGGGCCTTCTCGTCGTACTTGTCGGGGCCGACGTCAGCGCGCTCGGGGTAAAGCACCTGCAGCTCACCCAGGGTCATGCCGACCTTGCCGCCACCTGGTGCGGTGATGGCTGCGCTGCGCACGTCGTAGCGCACCAGCTTGCGGCCTTCGATCATCAGGCGGGGGTCTTCGGCATTCTGCGGTCGCAGGAAATAGCAGCCATCGTTGCTGTCGTCGGCCGGCAGCGGTTTGCCACTGGCATCGGTGCCCAGCCCCTGCAACGGCGCGCCGAAGCCACTGCGGACCTCAGCGATGCCGGCGCCCAGCTTCGCGCCGGCGAAGCCCTCCAGGTGCGCGGGACTGTCCTCGCGGCGGTCATTGGCTGGACGGGCTGCCAGATCAGGATCCGTCGACTGCGCGGGCCCGGTAGCCGAGGCGGTTTCGGCCGGGGTATCGCTGCCGCTGCCGGCCGCCCCCTGCCTGTCGGAGCCAGCACTGCAGGCGGTGAGCGAAAGGAGCAACAGACCAGCAAGCGGAAGGTGCTTCATCGGTGCGGTTCCCTGGCACGAAGGTGGCTGCACGCTAGCCCATCCTGTGTGCAGGCGCTGCATTGTCATCGCGGTTTCATCGCCTTCGTTCAGGCTCGGCGAGCACCGACCTGGCCGTCCCTTCCATGCAACCGCGCAAGACCGATCTCGCCCGAACCGCGCTGCAGGCCCACCGCGCGCCGCTGGACATGCGCCAGCGCCGGCTGCTGATCCTGTGCGACGGCCAGCGCACCATTGCCGACCTGACCGGCCTGCTCGGCCAGGACGCACCTGCGATGGTCATCCAGCTTGTACAGGCGGGGTACCTGAGCACCGGTACTGCCGCCACGGCCGCACCGCCGTCGCCGGCACCCGCGGCAGCGCCGGTTCCGCCCGCACCACCAGCCGCGGCACCTGCGGCAACTCCGGCCACCGCAGTGGAGCGCCGCCGCTCGCTGGTAGCTGCGCGCATCTACGTGCTGGGCATCCTGGAAATGCAGCGCCATCCGCAGGCGGCGGCGCTGTTCCGCGACCTGCAGCAGGCACGCGCCGAAAGTGAAGTACTGCAGGTGCTGCACTCGGCCATGCAGTTGCTGCCCGGGCTGACCTCGGAGGGCTACTGCCAGCGCGTGCGCCAACGCCTGCTGGAAGCGCTGCCGCTGGAGCACTGCGACGCGTTCGTCGAGGTGGCGTAAGCGCAGGTTCCGGCGGAGAACATTCACGCATGGCGTGGATGCGATCAGGATCCGTGCCGACCAAGGTCGGCACCCACCAAGCTAGCGGGACGACCGGAAGTTGTTGCGCAGGCCGTTCCAGCACTGCTGGTAATCGCCCTGGCGATGGCCGGCGGCCAGCGCCTGTGCGGTCGGGCGGATCACCGCGCGGGTCTCGAACATGAAGGCCATCGTGTCCTTGATCACATCGGCCTTGGACAGGTCCGCATTGGAAGCCTTGTCGAAGGTCGGCGCGTCCGGGCCGTGGCCGCTCATGCAGTTGTGCAGCGACGCGCCACCCGGCACGAAGCCCTCTGCCTTGGCATCGTAGGCGCCATGCACCAGGCCCATGAACTCGCTGGCGATGTTGCGATGGAACCACGGCGGACGGAACGTGTTCTGCGCCACCAGCCAGCGTGGCGGGAAGATCGCGAAGTCCATGTTGCTGGTGCCGGGCGTGTCGCTGGGCGAATGCAGCACCAGGAAGATCGACGGATCCGGGTGGTCGTAGCTGATCGAACCGATGGTGTTGAAGCGGCGCAGGTCGTAGCGGTACGGCGCGTAATTGCCATGCCAGGCCAGCACGTCCAGCGGCGAATGGTCGATCGGCGCACGCCACAGGCGGCCCTCGAACTTGGCGATCAGTTCGAAATCACCGTCGACATCCTCGAACGCCGCGTGCGGGGTTTCGAAGTCGCGCGGGTTGGCCAGGCCGTTGGACCCGATCGGACCGAGGTCCGGCAGTTTCAGCAGCGCACCGTAGTTTTCGCAGATATAGCCGCGGCTCGGGCCATCGGGCAGTTCGACGCGGAAGCGCACGCCGCGCGGGATCACCGCGATCTGCTGCGGCTCGATCTCGATCACGCCCAGCTCGGTCAGCAGGCGCAGGCCGCCCAGCTGCGGCACGATCAGCAGCTCGCCATCGGCATCGTAGAAGTAGCGGCCGACCATGTCGCGGTTGGCGGCGTAGAGGTGGATGCCCACGCCGGCATGCGCATCGGGCGAGCCGTTGCCGCCCATCGTGTACAGGCCCTCGACGAAGTCGGTCGGCAGTTCCGGCAGCGGCAGCGGGCTCCAGCGCAGCTGGTTCGGCGAAGCAGGCTGAGCGCCGAAATCACACTGCAGCTGCGACTGCGCGAACGGCGTGAATTCGCCATGGGTCACCGCCGGGCGGATCCGGTACAGCCAGCTGCGGCGGTTGCTGCCGCGCGGCGCGGTGAAGGCGGTGCCGGTCAGCTGTTCGGCGTACAGGCCGTGGGCCACCTTCTGCGGCGAGTTCTGCCCGACCGGCAGCGCGCCGGCGACGGCCTCGGTGGCGAATTCGTTGCCGAAACCGGACTGGTAGCCGCGGGTGGTGATGGCGGTGGACATGGGGGCTCCTGAAGAACGGCGAGACCGGAACGGGAAGCAGCCGAGCATGGCTCGGCTCTACAGATGAGCAGGCGCCGGGCATGACCCGGCGCTACCGTTGAACGTTACAGCACGCCGCGGCGGATCTGATCGCGCTCGATGCTTTCGAACAGCGCGGTGAAGTTGCCTTCGCCGAAGCCTTCGTTGCCCTTGCGCTGGATGATCTCGAAGAAGATCGGGCCGATGCAGTTCTGGGTGAAGATCTGCAGCAGCTTGCGCTGGTGGGTTTCCGGATCAGCGTCGATCAGGATCTTGTTCTTGGCCAGGCGCGCCACGTCTTCACCGTGGTTCGGCACGCGCTGATCGATCACGTCGAAGTAGGTCTCCGGCGTGTCGAGGAAGTCCACGCCCTGCGCACGCATCGCTTCGACGGTCTCGTAGATGTTCTCGGTGAAGCAGGCGATGTGCTGGATGCCTTCGCCCTTGTACGCGTCCAGGTACTCGTTGATCTGGCTCTTCGGGTCGGACGATTCATTCAGCGGAATGCGCACGATGCCGTCCGGCGCGGTCATCGCCTTGGACACCAGGCCGGTCTTCAGGCCCTTGATGTCGAAGTAGCGGATCTCGCGGAAGTTGAACAGGCGTTCGTAGTAGTCCGACCACTGCTGCATGTTGCCGAAGTACAGGTTGTGGGTCAGGTGGTCGATGAAGGTCAGGCCGAAGCCCACCGGGTGCAGGTCGGCACCGGCGATCGGCTCGTAGTCGCCGTCGAAGATGCTGCCAGCGCTGCCGTAGCGGTCGACCAGGTACAGCATGCAGTCGCCGATGCCCTTGATGACCGGCGCGTTGACCGCCTTGCTGTCCGGCTTGAAGGCGATGGCTTCGGCGCCGTTGCCCAGCGCGGTCTGGTAGACCTCCTGGCCCGGCTTCTTGAAGCGGATGGCGAAGCCGCAGGCGCACGGGCCGTGCTTTTCGGCGAAGTCCGAGGCGAACGAATCGGGGTCTTCGTTGACCAGGAAGTTGACGTCGCCCTGGCGATAGACGGTAATCGGACGCTGCTTGTGCTTGAGCACCGCGCTGAAGCCCATCTTCCGGAAGTACTCGTGCAGCTCCTGGCCACGGCCGGCCGGGGCGGCGAATTCGACGAACTCGAAGCCGTCGATGCCCATCGGGTTCTCGAAGGTGGTGACCTGCATGCCGGGGTTGGGGTGCGAGGCGGTCGGGACTGCGGTATTCATGGCGTGGCTCCGAATCGGTACCGCATCGGTACAAACCAGGTGCGGGCAGGTAGGGACCCGGCGAGAATGCAGGGTCTGGACCTACCCCTTATAGTTACACTTGAAACCACCAGCAAGGTGCACCGCAACATGAGCCCCGCCGATCCCGTTTCGACCCGCCTGCGTTCCTCGCACGTCCTGCTCGACCTGGAACAGTTCCTGCCGTACCGGCTGAGCGTGCTGTCCAACCGGGTCAGCGGCAACATCGCCAAGCTATACGGCGATCGTTACGGTCTGGCGATTCCCGAGTGGCGGGTGATCACCATCCTGGCGCTGTACCCGGGCTCCTCGGCCAGCGAGGTCTCCGACCGCACGGCGATGGACAAGGTGGCGGTCAGCCGTGCCGTGGCGCGCCTGCTGGAGCGCGGCTTCATCAAGCGCGAGACCCACGGCGACGACCGCCGCCGCTCGGTGCTGGCGCTGTCGGCGGCCGGCTTCGAGGTGTACGAGACCATCGCGCCGATGGTGATCGAGATCACCCGCAAACTGATGTCGGTGCTGAGCGAAGAGGAAGAGCAGGTGCTGGAAAGACTGATCCTTCGCCTGGCCGGCGAAGGCCTGGAGCGGATGGGCGAAGGGGTCTGAAAGAAAAAAGGGGACGGAGGGGATTAAGTCGTTTTGGCCCCCAGATCGCGGGTTCCGACCCCGACCGGCAGCGGAACAGTGGCTGGGCGATTGTCGTCCGCCCCCTTTGATCTGACGGGACCCGCTCTTTGGCGGACTGCGGACCGACCGCAAACGATGCCATCGGACGCATTCCCCCCCCGCAGATCCCGTCCTGAAGTGTCGCCCTCGCCCGGCGACATTTCCGCATTGGCCCGATACGGCCCGTTTCCGCCAGGCTGGTGTATCGAAACGGGCTGATCCAGTGAATTCTCCTATTGGACTGCTCACGTGTGCGGCCTGACGGTAAACGTTCAACGGGTATCAGCCCGGCCATGGATCCACATCGGACGGGCCCCCTCATGGATGACTCGCATTCAACGCTGCCGCATGGCCAGAAATTGCTGGCCGATCTCAGAGAGCTGATCTGCGCGGCGCGCAACAGGATGCACAGAACCATCAACAGCGAGCTCACGCTGTTGTACTGGCGGATCGGGCGGCGCATCCACGCTGATCAGTTGAGGGGCCGACGGGCCCGCTACGGAGAGCTTGTCTTCACCCGGATAGCCAAGGCGCTGACGACCGAATTCGGTACCTCCTTCGGTGAAAAGAGCCTGCGCCGGATGGTGCAGTTCTCCACCGCATTTGCGGACGAGCAGATTGTCGTATCGCTGATACGACAATTGAGCTGGACCCACTTCATCGCACTGATCCCCCTGGCGGATCCGCTCAAGCGTGACTTCTATGCGCAGATGGCCGCCACCGAGGGCTGGAGTGTGCGCATGCTGCGCCAGCGCATCGATTCGATGTTGTACGAGCGCACGGCGCTTTCCAGTCAACCCGAGCAGACCATCGCCGATGAGTTGGCGGCACTGCGTGGCAACCAGCAGCTGTCTCCAGGGCTGGTACTGCGTGATCCCTACGTCCTGGATTTTCTTGGCCTGAAGGACAGCTGGGACGAGCAGGACCTTGAAAGCGCGATCCTTCGCGAGATGCAGGGCTTCCTGCTCGAACTTGGCACGGGCTTCAGTTTCGTCGCCCGCCAGAAGCGCATCCAGATCGACGGCGATGACTTCCACCTTGACCTGCTGTTCTACAACCGGCGTCTGCGCAGGCTGATCGCTATCGAGCTGAAGATCGGCGAGTTCAAGCCCGCCTATAAAGGGCAGATGGAACTCTACCTGCGCTGGCTGGACCGCTACGAACGTGAGGACGGCGAGCAGGCGCCGTTGGGCATCATCCTCTGCACGGGGAAAAAGGCGGGTCAGATCGAATTGCTGGAGCTGGATCGCTCAGGCATCCATGTTGCGGAATACCTGACCACGCTGCCCTCTCGTAAGGTCCTCAAGCAAAGACTGCAGACCGCCATGGAGCGGGCCCGGCAAAAGCTGCAGACCGCGGCACCCGGCCCCCTGTAGATCCACGCCGCGCGTGGATGGCGCTCATGCTTCAGCTCAGATGCTTGCGCCGCGCATGGATCCACGGCACCGCCAGCGCAGCGATGGCACCGCCGGCGAAGCCCAGCGATGCGGCAACCGTGGCCGCTTCGACCGCGCCCGGCAGCGCCAGCGCAGCAGCCACCAGCAGCAGCGACGGCAGGCCGACGAAGGTGCCCAGGAAGAAGTGCCAACGCGGTGACCAGGTGTTGAGCTGCAGCAGGCTGACCGGCTGCCAGGCGTCAGACGCGGTGTCTTCGGCGATTTTCGCCACGACCTTGCCCAGGTCCACCTCCGGTAGCGCACGCCCCTGCCGTGCGGTCGCCAGCAGTTCGGCCACCGCCTCCACCGGCGGGAAACTGGACGGCCACGCAACCGGCGCCGGCACGCCATAGGCGGTCAGCAGCGGCACGCTCAGCCACGGCGCCACCAGCGGGCGCATGCGGCGGCGGCCATGCACGCACCAGATCTGCGGCTGGCCGTGCGCGGTGACGCTGTACAGCGCCAGTTCGTTGGCCGGCGGGTAGCCGAGCATGGTCACCCGCGCGGCCAGGCTGTCCTGGCCCATCGCGCGCAGGAAGCCAGGACGGCTGCGCCCTTCCTGCATCCACGCCAGACCGAGTGCACCCACCAGATAGGCCTCGGCCACGTCCTTGCTGCCGACGGTAGCGCGTTCGTCACTGGCCAGGTACCAGGCCAGCGATTTCGGTTCGGCGACATCCTCCAAGCCCCAGCGGCTGTCGTCTCCCAGCACGTGGCGCACCGGCAGGCGCGCGGGCGCGGTTTCGCCACGTTCGCCGGGTTGCAGGAACGGCAGCACGCCCTGGATGAACGTGGACAGTTCGATCGCACGCACGCCTTGGCCCTGCCATTCCGGCGGCAGCAGCCCGGCCAGCTGGCCGTCGGCGGCCAATGCATCGAGCCGTGATTTCTGCTCGACCAGTTTCTGCACCGCCCCCTTCAGCACCACGTTGTCGGGCAGCGCGATCTGCGGCAGGCGGTGACGCGGCGGTGCCAGTTCAACGGTGTCCTCGCCGGTACCGGCGTCATCCAGCAACGCCTCCTGCGGCGGCAGGGTCACGCCCTCGCCTGCCCCAGCCTCGGCCAGGTCGCTGGCAGGTTCGGGCAGTCGTTCGGCGTGGTCGCTGTGCATGGGCGTTCCGGAAGGTTGCATCGACGGGATGTCGACTGAGGTCCTTGCCGGTAACGGCGTACGTGCGATGAAGTTGAGACGCCGTTTCAGAGAGTGTGACGGCGCGCGCAATCGACCCACGTCACGCGTGGATGTGCCTCAGTGCCGACCAACGGTCGGCACCCAACGGGGGTGGCGGTCAGCGGTCGGCATCCACCGAAGCGGCCGGCACTACCCTATTCCGGTTTGTCAGGTGCCCACTGCTTGAGGAACGCGGTCACGCGCGCGGGCTGGAAGGCTTCGCCCTTGCGCAGCTCGCCGGTCGCCTGCGACACCAGCAGTCCGCCATCGGCATCGAGTACCAGCAGGTACGGGTAGTCGCGTTCCATCATCGGGAACTGGGCGAAGAAAGCGGTGTTGGGCTGTTCGTCGCTGGCGTTGACCTTCACCCACACGTAGTGGGCATCGCGGAAGCGGCGCAGGTCGCCGTTGCCTTCCACCACCTCGTCCAGCGCCCGGCAGCGCTCGCAGGCGGCGTTGCCGACCTCGAGCAGGATGCGCTTCTTGCCGCGCTGGGCTTCCACCTTGGCGGTGGCCAGGTCGTCGGCGGGGTTGCGGGCCGGGTCGAACTGCGCGCCGAGCCCTGCGATGGCGGCGATGTCCGCCGCCACCGGGGTGTTGCCCGAGGCCACCGGTTCGCTGGGGTCAGCGACCGGTGGCTCGGTGGGTCGGGTATCCAGAGGCTGCGTAGGCTCGGCGGCGGCAGGCGGTTGCGGTTGGGAACAGGCGCCGATCAGCGCCACACAGACCACCACCACTGCACCACCGAGCTTGCTGCGCATGCCTACTACCCTCTCATCATCATTTGACGCCGTGCATCAGCTTGTTGATCAGCGGGGCGACCAGGAACAGCACCACGCCGGAGCCGATCAGGGCCCAGAACCCGAAGGTATACCCCTTCAGGGCCGACTCGACCGTCATGCCGCCTTCACCACTGACCACGCCAGCGAAGATGCCCGACAGGTTGTTGCCGATGCCGGTGGACAGGAACCAGCCACCCATGCCGAAGCCGACCAGGCGCACCGGGGCCAGCTTGGTCACCATCGACAGGCCGATCGGCGACAGGCACAGCTCACCCACCGACTGGATGACGTAGACCATGAACAGGGTCCAGAACGGGATCTTGCCGTCCACGACCATCTGCGACAGCGCGTACATCAGCAGGGCGAAGGCGGCGCCGTTGAACAGCAGGCCGAGGCCGAACTTGCGCGGAATGGACGGGTTGGCGCGGCCCAGGGCCACCCAGATCCAGGCGATGATCGGCGCCAGGGTGATGATGGCCACCGAGTTGACCGACTGGAACCACGCGGTCGGGAAGGTCCAGTCACCCATCTGGCGGTTGACGATGTTCTCGGCCAGGAAGGTGAACGAGCTGCCGGCCTGCTCGAAGAACATCCAGAACATCACGTTGAAGGCGAAGATGATCAGCATCGCGATCACGCGGTCGCGCTGCACCTTGCCTTCGCGGATGCCCTCGACCAGCAGCAGGATGGCCAGCGCGGTGAACATCGCGCCCAGGATCCAGGCCAGTGCGGTGGCGCCGGTGGCCAGCAGGAAGTAGGCGACCGGGATGGCGACCACGGCACCGGCCAGCACCATGATGATGCGGCCGAAGCCTTCAGCGCCGGCCGGCGGTGCACCGATGCCCTTCAGGCCGGCACGACCGATGTAGAACCACACCAGCGAAATCAGCATGCCCACGCCCGAGGCGATGAACACGACCTTGTAGGACGGCATCGCGTCGGTACCGAAGACCTTGCGGGCCAGGTACTCGGTCAGCACCGGGGCGATCATCGCGCCGATGTTGATGCCCATGTAGAAGATGGTGAAGCCCGAATCACGGCGCTCGTCCTTCAGGCCATACAGCTTGCCGACCATGGTCGAGATGTTGGGCTTGAACAGGCCGTTGCCGACGATGATCGTGGCCAGGCCGAGCTTGAAGATGTGCTCCTGCGGCAGCGAGATCATGAACAGGCCGGCGGCCATGATGATCGCGCCGGTCAGGATCGATCGCTGGTAACCCAGTACCCGGTCGGCCACGTAGCCACCGAAGATCGCTGCGGCATACACCAGGGCCAGGTAGGCGCCGTAGATGCGGCTGGCGTCGCCTTCACCGGCAGCGCTGCCGTTGTAGAACTGGGCGACGATGTACAGCACCAAGGCCCAGCGGATGCCATAGAACGCAAAGCGCTCCCAGAACTCGGTCATGAACAGCATCCACAACGGGCGCGGGTGGCCCAGCGTGGTCTTGAAGTCCGGCAGCGCCGGCTCTGGGGTGTTCGCAGTGGCGTTTACGCTCATGCGGATTTCCTGGTTCGGTGGATGACGAGCACGTCCGATGTGCAGTTGGAGCAACGCGCGAGGATCACCGACTTCTGGCGTTCACGTCAAATACACGCCGTTTGAGGCAGGTGCCAGCCTGCTCCCTGAACTTGCATCTGAAACGATCCAGCCGCCGGCCGGGATCCAAGCTGAATACGGATCAGCCCTCTTCTGCCGGGGGCCCGGCCTGCAGGCTGGTCCGCACCTGGAACAGTTCGGGGAAGAAGGTCAGTTCCAGCGCCTTGGCCAGGAAGCCCACGCCGGACGAGCCGCCCGTGCCGCGCTTGAAGCCGATCACCCGCATCACGGTGCGCATGTGTCGGAATCGCCACAGCTGGAAGGCGGTCTCCAGGTCCACCAGGTCCTCGCACAGCGAATACTCGCGCCAGTAGCGATCGGTGTCCTGGTAGATGCGTTCGAAGACCGGCTGCAGTGCGTCATCGGCCACATGCGGCTGGGTCCAGTCGTGGGCCTCGTACACCGCCGGGACGGCGTGGCCGAAACGGGTCAGGTACTTCAGGAATTCCTCGTACAGGCTCGGCGCTTCCAGTGCCGTGCGCAGCTGCGCCTGGCCGGCCGGGTCGTGCTCGAACACCTGCAGCATCTGCGCGTTCTTGTTGCCCAGCAGGAACTCGATGTAGCGGTACTGCAGCGACTGGAAGCCCGACGACGGGCCCAGCACGTCGCGGAAGCCCATGTACTCGGACGGGGTCAGCGTTTCCAGCACCGACCACTGCTCGGTCAGCTGGCGCAGCACCTGCTTGCTGCGCGCCAGCACCTTGCGGCACTGCCAGACTTCATCGCGCTGCAGGAAGCCGATTGCGGCACGCAGCTCATGGCCCAGCAGCTTCAGCCACAGCTCCGAGGTCTGATGCTGGATGATGAAGAGCATCTCGTCGTGGTGCGGCGGGCTGGACAGCGGCTGCTGCGCGCTGAGCAGCTGGTCCAGCCGCAGGTAGCCGCCATAGGTCAGGCGTCCCTGCAGGTCGGTGTGGATGCCGGCTTCGAGATCGCGTTGGTTGTTGTCGACGGACATGGGCGGGACCAGATCGGGGGCGGCAAGGGTAGCGCGTTGCCGCCGCGCTGGCAGCCGCCGGGTCCATACTCGGGCGTGCGGTTGGCCGTGGAGCATCGGCCGATACCAGGCCTGCGCGTGGAACCGCCCAGGCCGTTGTACTGGCGGTCAGCCAGAGGCGTATTCTGATGCTTTGCAGCAACGACTGAATACGTTGTTGTTATTGGCCCCCCACCCGCCGGCAGGGGTAAAACGGGGAATCGCCGTGTTGCGGCGCAGGAAGGCTATTCCGTACGCGTTCCTTAACATGGCGATTCATATCATTTGTAACTTCTCTGTCGAAGGTGCAGTACGCAATGACGGTTGCCGCTGAATTCAAGATCGAATACCTGCAGTACCTGGATACGGACGGCAAGCTCGTCCGCGATGACCTGCCCGCGTCGCTGCGCGACCCCAAGGTCCTGGTACCGCTGTTCAAGCAGATGCTGTTCGTACGTACGTTCGACAGCAAATCCATCGCGCTGCAGCGCACCGGCAAGCTCGGCACCTACGCCGCCTGCCTGGGCCATGAAGCCGCGCACGTGGGCATCGGCGCTGCGATGCAGAAGGACGACGTGTTCGCACCTTCGTACCGCGAGTATGGCGCGATGTTCATGCGTGGCGTGCGCCCGCACGACGTGCTGATGTACTGGGGCGGCGACGAACGCGGCAACGATTACGGCGGCAACGCGGCCAAGGACTTCCCGTTCTGCGTGCCGATTTCCACCCAGTGCCTGCACGCCGCAGGCGCTGCGCTGAAGTTCAAGCTCAACAAGGAACCGCAGATCGCGGTGGCCGTGTGTGGCGACGGCGGCAGCTCCAAGACCGACTTCTACGCGGCACTGAATTCGGCCGGCGCCTATAAGCTGCCGCTGATCCTGTGCATCGTCAACAACGGCTGGGCCATCTCGGTTCCGCGTTCGGCCCAGACCGGTGCCGAAACGCTGGCGCAGAAGGGCCTGGCCGGCGGCCTGCACTGCCTGCAGGTGGACGGCAACGACCTGATCGCAGTGCTGGCGGCGATGGAGCAGGCGCGCGAACGTGCGCTGGCCGGCAACGGTGGCACCGTGCTGGAACTGATGACCTACCGCCTGTCCGACCACACCACCGCCGATGACGCGCGCCGCTACCGCGACGACGCCGAAGTGAAGGATGCCTGGCAGCGCGAGCCGATGCTGCGCCTGCGCAAGTACCTGATCAACGCCGGTGTGTGGAGCGAAGAAGAGGAAACCGCGTGGGTCGCCGAGTGCGGCACCCGCGTGGACGAGGAAGTGAACCTGTACCTCAACACGCCGGTGCAGCCGGTCGAGGCGATGTTCGACTTCCTGTATGCCGATCCGCCGCCGGACCTGCTGGCCCAGCGTGCCCAGGCGATCGCCCTGGAGAAGCGCCATGGATGAGATCAAGAACGGCGCGCCCGGCGCGCACACCAACGCCGCCGACAGCGCCGCCGTCGCGCGCGGAGAAGAGAGCATGACCACCACCCCCATCACCCTGATCGAAGCCATCACCCAGGCACTGGCCTGGGAGCTGGAGCACGACCCGTCGGTGCTGGTGCTGGGCGAGGACGTGGGCGTCAACGGCGGCGTGTTCCGCGCCACCGCCGGCCTGCAGCAGCGCTTCGGCTCCGAACGCATCCTCGACACCCCGCTGGATGAAACCACCATCGCCGGCCTGACCATCGGTCTGGCGGCGCAGGGCATGAAGCCGGTGGCCGAGGCCCAGTTCGACGGTTTCATGTACCCGATGGTCGACCATATCGTCTGCCACGCCGCCCGCCTGCGTTACCGCACCCGTGGCCGCCTGCACTGCCCGATGGTGCTGCGCGTGCCGTGGGGCGGTGGCATCCGCGCGCCGGAACACCACAGCGAAGCCAACGAGGCGATCTTCACCAACGTGCCGGGCCTGCGCGTGGTGCTGCCGTCGTCGCCGCAGCGCGCCTACGGCCTGCTGCTGGCCGCGATCCGCGAGCCGGATCCGGTGATCTACATGGAGCCCAAGCGCATCTACCGCCAGTACAAGGAAGTAGTCGTCAACGACGGCGAAGCCTTGCCGCTGGACGTCTGCTTTGTGCTGCGCGATGGCACCGACGTGACCCTGGTGACCTGGGGCGCGCAGGTGAAGGAAGCGCTGGAAGCGGCCGACAAGCTGGCCGGCGAAGGCATCAGTGCCGAAGTCATCGACGTGGCCACGCTGCGTCCGCTGGACTTCGCCACCATCGCCGAATCGGTGGCCAAGACCGGCCGCTGCGTGATCGTGCAGGAGGCCCCGAAGACCGCGGGCTTCGGCGCCGAGATCGCCGCGCGCCTGGCCGAGGAATCGATCTACGACCTGCTGGCCCCGGTCGAGCGCGTCACTGGCTACGACACCCACATTCCGCTGTTCCGCCTGGAAATGAAGTACCTGCCGAGCGTTGAGCGGATCGTGGCTGCGGCCAAGCGCGCGGTGGCGGCCGGCTGACATGCGGGCCCGCCTTCTGGGGGCTTACCGCAGCCAGTATCCCAACCCGCTCCGGTTCCACACCGGCCAGATCGTCGAAGTAGGTGTCCGTGACGAGGAATGGCCGGCGTTTGCCTGGGTACGCACCAACGATGGGCGCGCTGGATGGGCGCCCATCGCCTGGTTGCAGCTGCTGGACGAGGGTCGCGCCGAAGCGCTGTGCGACTACGACGCCCGCGAGCTGGATGTGGAAAGCGGCGAGATGGTGAAGCTTCATCACGAACACGGCGGGTGGTGGTGGTCCGAGCGCGCCAATGGCGCGACGGGTTGGCTGCCGGCCCGCGAACTGGAACTGCTGGAAGAGAACTGCAAATGAGCCAGACCAAGAACTTCAACCTGCCCGACCTGGGCGAAGGCCTGCCGGACGCGACCATCGTCGAGTGGTTCGTCAAGGAAGGCGATGTGATCAAGCTGGACGAGCCGCTGGTCTCGATGGAGACCGCCAAGGCCGTCGTCGAGGTGCCGTCGCCGTTCTCCGGCAAGGTGCTGAAGCTGTCCGGCGCTGCCGGCGACATCATCCCGACCGGCTCGGTGCTGGCCAGCTTCGAACTGGACCCCAACCTGCCGCAGCGCGCGGATGGCCAGGACACCGGCCACAGCCACGGCCATGCGGCACCGGCCGCGGCACCGACCCCGCCGCCGCTGCCGGCTGCGCCGGTCGCTGCGGAGGAAGCCAAGCCGGCCGCCGCCGAGCGTGACGACGCCGGTACCGTGGTCGGCGCCATGCAGAGCTCCAACGCCGTGCATGCCGAACAGGCGCTGGCCGTCGGTGGCGTCAAGGCCGTGCCGGCCGTGCGTGCGATGGCGCGCAAGCTGGGCGTGGATCTGAGCCGCGTGGCCGCTACCGGCACCGATGGCGCGGTGACCATGGCCGACGTCAAGCAGGCCGCCGCCAACGGCACCGCCAAGCTCGGCGCTGCTCCGGCACCGGCTGCCGCTGCTGCCTATGCCGCGCCGGCCCCGGCGCAGGTGTCTGCCCCGGTGCAGAGCGAAGCGCGCACCCCGCTGTCCGCCGCCGGCAAGCCGATGCGTACCCAGCCGCCGGGCGTGGTCGCCAAGGGCCAGCCGGAACCGCTGAAGGGCGTGCGCCGCAACATGGCGCGCGTGATGGCCGATGCGCACAGCAAGGTCGTGCCGACCACGCTGAACGACGATGCCGACATCCACGCCTGGCTGCCGGGCAACGACGTCACCGCGCGCCTGGTGCGTTCGATCGTGGTCGCCGCACAGAAGGTGCCGGCGATGAACGCCTGGTTCGACGGTGAAGCGCTGACCCGTACCCTGCACGCGCAGGTGGACATCGGCATCGCCGTGGACACCGACGACGGCCTGTTCGTGCCGGCGTTGCGCAATGCCGACATGCTCGATGCACGTGGCATCCGCGAAGGCGTCAACCGCCTGCGCGAGCAAGTGGAATCGCGTTCCATCGCCGCCTCGGAACTGAGCGGCTACACCATCTCGCTGTCCAACTTCGGCATGTTCGCCGGCCGCTACGCGACCCCGGTCGTGGTGCCGCCGTGCGTGGCCATCGTCGGTGCCGGCCGTGCCCGCCACCAGATGACCCCGGTGATGGGCGGCGTGGAAGCGCACAAGGTGATCCCGCTGTCGGTCACCTTCGACCACCGCGCGGCCACCGGCGGCGAAGCAGCACGCTTCCTGCGCGCGATGATGGACGACCTGGCACTGGCCAGCTGATCGGCCACCTGACCGGTAGGTGCCAACCTTGGTTGGCACATGAATTAGAGAAACGCCGGGCATTGCCCGGCGTTTTTTTGTGCCTGCTCCGTCGCGCTCCATCCACGCATGGCGTGGATCTACAGGGCTCTCCGTCGATCGGTCGAGAGCGCAAGAGAGCACTTTGAGAATAGTTGCATGGATTCCCCAGAGCAGCTCGATAGCATTGAGCTTCTCTTGAGACGTCGAGTTCCCATGCTGGAGAAAGCACCCACAATCGAAGAAATCCTGAAGGCGGGCGATGATATTTTCCGTGCCTCCCCGTTCTTATTACTGCTGACGAGGGATGAGGATCCCACGGACAGGAATTGGGTTCTCGACATCATCTTCCTGCGCTGGCTCGCTCGAAATCGCGCGCTCCTTGACGCATCGGTAGGGTCTACGGTGGCAGCCGCCCCCTCACTGGCGGATGCCTTGGCATGCATCAAAGCTGCTTTCCAGGACGAGATTCCCGGATCTGCGTTCGACCCGGAATTGCTGGAATTTACCATTCGCTACTTCTGCAAGCGCGCCCCCTATTCCTCGGATTTCTTCTCCCTTTTTCCGCAAAGCGACATGCCTTCGCCGGAAACCATGTGGGACAAGCAGGAGCAGGTGTACGCGATTATCGATTCTCGTCTGCAGTCATGGCGCAATGGCGAGCCCATCGTCCGGGCGCTCATCGCCAAGAACGATCAACAACGAGACGCCGAACCGGCTGCGCCGCTGGACGCTGATGCTTGGATCTCAACGCTGGCAACGCTATCGGATGCTGCGATCACCCACGAAGGCTGCTGCGCATACGCCAACCACTTCTATCGGCCTCTGACGAAACCACCGTCAGTAGAGGTCGTCCTGGCAGTCATGAGGGAATTTCTTCGCGACCCACCACATGATGCGTCGATCATGACTGCAACGGACAACTTCCTGTCGGATATTCCGTTCTCCCGCTACATCAAAGCCTACTCCATCCTCGCACCTGAACTGCTGGACCGTTCTTCAGATGCCGCGCTCAATCTGTTTGATTATCCAGGTTGTGAACTGACACCCCGTCAGATACGGCAGTTCATCAAGGAACTCAGGCGGTGCAACCCCGGCCGCGATGTGGTCGCAGAGCTGGCCCAGCTGGCCATTGAGTGGGATTCGGAAGACGACGAGACATTTTCAATCGTCATCGAAGCAGCACAGAAGCAAGGGTAGGTCGAGGAGCCCGCCAGTACCGGCTCCCTCCCTGAATCAATCGCGCGCGACCATGCCCTCGGCGCGGCTATAGACACGCAGGCGATGGCCATCCGGATCGGCACCGACGAAGGTGTGGCCGAATTCCAGGGTCACCGGTGCCTGCAGAATCCGCACGCCGAGCCCGCGCCACGCATCGTGCATCTGCTGCACGGCCTCCGGGTTGGCGACCACCATCGCCAGTTCGGCGGCACCGGCCTGTGCGGACACCGGCGGTTGCACGTCGTCGCGCTGCCACAAGCCCAGTGCGGCGCCATCGCCGAGCAGGAACAGGGCGAAGCCGGGCGACTGCTCGACCGGCGGCTTGCCGAGGATGCCGCTGTAGAAGGTGGCGCTGGCGGCGACGTCGCGCACGTACTGCAGCAGGGTGCTGGGCGTGAACATGGGGAAGCTCCGTTGTTGGGAGCGCTCATGGTGGTACGGCCCTGCTGACAGATTCTGTCAGTAGCGTCGAGCGTGCCCGACTGCTGTTGCCCCTGCCCTGATAGAGGTCGAGCTTGCTCGACTGATGTTCGCGAAGATCAAAGGCGGTCGAGCAAGCTCGACCCCTACCAGAAGCAAAGAGCGAAGGCCCCTCCCCCAGAAGCAGGAAGCGAAGCGCAGAAGCAGTCGAGCACGCTCGACGCTACGAACGGTCCAGCCAGTCCGGGGCGATGCCCTGCGCCTTCTGCCAGCGTCGCAGCAGGGTGGCGCGTGGCACGAGGTAGTGATCCTCCAGCACACGCGCCTGGCGGATGCGGTCCAGACGGAAATGGCGGAAATCCTCGCGGCGCTCGCACCACGCCGCCAGCATCGGCACCTCATCGAAGTAGCCCAGCGCGAACGGCCAGACGATCCGCTCGCTGCGCTGGCCGTGCGCGTCCTCGTAGCCGAACTTCAGGCGCTGCTGTGAACCGACAGCCTCTCGCACGGCCTGCAGACGAGCTGGGGGAACCTTGGCCGCCGCACGCGAAGGGCCCACCCGCAGGCCACTGTCACGCAAGGCCTCGCGCCGCGCTGCGGGCAACACATGCGCGATACGCGCCAGGGCATCGCGTGCGGCCTCGGCCAGCGCCGGCTCGGTGCGCGCGGCGACCCAGCGCAGGCCGAGCACCAGCGCATCGATCTCGGCCGGTGGCAGGGTCATCGGTGGCAGGGTGTCGCTCGGCGCCAGCTGGTAGCCAACGCCGGCCTCACCACGCAGGTCGGCACCCTGTTCGCGTAACGTTTCGATATCGCGGTACAGCGTGCGTAGGCTGATACCCAGCGCTTCGGCCAGCACCTGCCCGGCCACCGGCCGTCGATGGCGGCGCAGCAGCTGCAGCAACTGGGTCAGGCGCAGCGCACGCGACATCAGCCGACCAGTGCGCGCGATGCCACCACGTGCTCACCCGGCTGCGGGGCCAGCGCGGCCTCGACCAGTGCCTTGGCGATCTCGCTGGCCGGGTTGATCCGCCACGCCCGTGGCAACATCGGCCCCAAAGCACCCAGCACCATCAGCGCCAGGCGCTCGCCACGTCGCACCTCGGTGCGCTCGCCCCCGATCAGCCCGGGGCGGACCAGGGTCAACGAGTTGAAGCCCAGCGCGCGCAGGTCACGCTCCAGCTCACCCTTCACCCGGCTGTAGAAGATCGACGATTGCGGGTTGGCACCGGCTGCGGAATTCAGCACATAGGTCTGCGCACCCTGCGCCTGCGCCAGCCGGGCGAACGCCAGCGGGTAGTCGTGGTCGATGCGATGGAAGGCCTCACGGCTGCCGGCCTGGGCGATGGTGCTGCCGAGCGCACAGATGACCGCGTCCACGCGTGCCCACTCGGGCGCGCCAGGCAACGCATCGAAGGCCAGCACTGGATTCTCCAGCTTGGCATGGGCCACAGCCAACGGGCGGCGGGTCGGCGCGATCACGGCGCTGCAGCGCGGGTCGTCCAGCAGCCTGGACAGGGTCAGCCCGCCGACCAGGCCGGTCGCCCCCAGCAACATCACGCGCATCACCACCTCCACTGCGGCATCCTGTCGCCCATCCTAGCCGTTCAAGCCGTCGGCGGCCGCGCCGATATGCTGGAACCAGTCCCTGCCAGCCCCAGGATTTGCTCGATGACGGACCAGCCCGACCACCGCCCTGCCCCCGGTACCGCCCTTGGGCCGCCGGCACGCGTGCGCGCGGTGGTGGACGATGGCCTGGGTGACCGGGTGGTGCTGCAGGGCGGTGGTGGTGTGGCACTGCAGCAGCTGTTTGCTGGTGCCGACGCGCCGGAGCCGCTGCTGGCCGCGTTCGCCAACGGCATGGCCACCCTGCCCGGTGAACTGGGTGACATGGGCGACCGCCTGCAGTCGGCGCAGGCCAGTGCCGATTGGCCGCGCTACGGGCGCGCGATGCGGCAGCTGATCGACAAGTACATCCGCACCATCGAGCAGCATTCCCCGGATGGGCAGCCGGAAAGCCTGCGCCTGTCGGAGCAGCTGCGGTTGCTGCTGGGCGGCGCCGTGGTGGCCCTGCTGCAGCACGACCCGGATCTGCGCGAGCAGGCACAGGCATTGGCCACGCGCCTGCGCCAGTGGCAGCCGGGTACCGCATTGGAGCCGATCGAACAGGGTGTGCGCGAACTCGGCCACCAGGTCGGCGTGCGTGCCGAGAGCTGGCAGGAGCAGCAGGCGCTGCTGCTGGAACTGTTCGCGCTGCTGCTGGAGAACGTGAGCGAGCTGCTGGATGACCGCAGCTGGCTGCAGGGCCAGATCGCGGCGGTGCGCCAGTTGCTGGATGGTCCGCTGGAAGCTGAAGCGGTCGAGCGCACCCGCGCCGAACTGCGCGAAGTGATCTACAAGCAGGGGCTGCTGCGCCAAGGCATCGACGATTCGAAGGCGGCGATGCGCGGGCTGATGGGCGAATTCATCGAGCGCATGGATGGCATGGCCACCAGCACCGGCGAATACCACGACCGCATTGGCAGCTATGCACTGCAGCTGCGCGAGGCGCGCAGCATCGCCGACCTCAACCAGCTGCTGCAGGACGTGATGCGCGACACCGGCAAGGTGCAGCAGCAGGCCGCGCAGGCGCGCGATCACCTGGCCAACGCGCGGCAGGAAGTGGAGCGTGCAGAGCAGCGCATCGCCGAGCTGGAGCAGGAACTACGTGCCGCCGGTGACCTGGCGCGCATCGATCCACTGACCCAGGCGCTGAACCGCCGCGGCCTGGACGAACTGCTGCAACGTGAACTGGCCCGCGCCGCGCGCAACAACTCGCCGCTGGGCGTGGCGGTGATCGACCTGGATGATTTCCACCAGACCAACGATGCACATGGCCATGCCGGTGGCGATGCACTGCTGCAGCACCTGGTAGCCGTCTGCAAGCTGCTGCTGCGCGCCACCGATGGCATCGCGCGGCTGGGTGGCGACGAGTTCGTGCTGGTGCTGCCAGAGACCCAGGGCGCCGACAGCATGGCCACCGTGCAGCGCCTGCAGCGTTCACTGGCACACCGCGTGCTGACCGTGCAGGACCAGCGCGTGCCGGTGCATTTCAGCGCCGGGCTGGCGCAATGGCAGCCGGGCGATGACACCGAAGCGCTGCTGCGGCGCGCGGATGACGCGCTGTATGCGGCCAAGCGGCAGGGCAAGAACCGGGTGCAGGCGGGTTGATCGCCCGGCCCACCGCGAACCGCTTCGGTAGGTGGCAACCTTGGTTGGCACACGCCGGAACAAAGCGCCGACCAAGGTCGGCCTCTACCAACGCAAGGGACAGCGCTTTGGTAGGTGCCAACCTTGGTTGGCACACGCGGAAGCAAAGCGCCGACCAAGGTCGGCCTCTACCAACACCAAGGACAGCGCTTTGGTAGGTGGCAACCTTGGTTGGCACACGCCGGGGCAAAGCGCCGACCAAGGTCGGCCTCTACCAACGCAAGGGACAGCGCTTCGGTAGGTGCCAACCTTGGTTGGCACGCGCGTAAACAAAGCGCCGACCAAGGTCGGCCTCTACCAATGCAAAGGACAGCGCTTCGGTAGGTGCCAACCTTGGTTGGCACACGCGGAAACAAAGCGCCGACCAAGGTCGGCCTCTACCGGGCAATGGGCCGCCGTTTACTTCCCGCGCAGCTTCTGGAACCCGGTCACCGCCGCCAGCACGATGGCACCGGCGATGATGCCCACCACCATGTTGGCCGCAGCGCTGATCAGCCAGCCCCACTGCCCTTCGCCACCCAGTGCCTGCACCGCGTGGTGCAGTGCCGGCACGTTGTGCACCAGGATGCCGCCACCCACCAGGAACATGGCGATGGTGCCGGCCACCGACAGGAACTTCATCAGCCACGGCGCCGAGGCCACCAGGCCACGACCGAAGGCAGCAATGGCACCGCCCTTGCGCGACAGGTACAGGCCGACGTCATCAAGCTTCACGATGCCCGCGACCAGCCCATAGACGAAGACCGTCATCGCCAGTGCAACCACGGCCAGGGTGACCACCTGGTTGGTGAACGGCGCGGTGGCGACCACGCCCAGGGTCAACACGATGATCTCGGCCGAGAGGATGAAGTCGGTGCGGATCGCGCCCTTCACCTTGTCCTTCTCCCACGCGACCATGTCCACCTGGGTATCGGCCAGCGCCTTGCGCCGCTCGGCCTGATGCTCGGCATCGTCGTCAGCCGAATGCAGGAAGCGGTGCGCCAGCTTCTCCACGCCCTCGAAGCACAAGAAGGCACCACCGATCATCATCAATGGCACGATCAGCGGCACGTTCCAGCCACGGCTGTGCAGCCACGCCTCCAGTGCACTGATCGCCAGCGCCGCCGGTACCAGGATCACCTTGTTGACCAGCGAGCCCTTGGCCACCGCCCACACCACCGGCAGTTCGCGGTTGGCGTTGACTCCGGTGACCTGCTGCGCGTTCAGCGCCAGGTCGTCGCCGAGCACACCGGCGGTCTTCTTCGCCGCAACCTTGGTCAGGACCGAGACGTCGTCCAGCAGGGAGGCGATATCGTCGAGCAGGGCGAACAGGCTGGCACCGGCCATGGGGCGTCCAAGTGAGGGAATGAGCGGATTCTGACCGATACCGGGGCAGCTGCGGAAGCGGTCGGATTCACCGCGTGCCTACCGCCCCCCGGCGACACTGCGTAATCCGGACATTGCCGGCCAGCGGCCGGCACTACCTGTATCCGTCGCATGGGAGTGTCGCTTGAGCAATCCGCCCACCGCCAATGGCAATCCCCCGCTGGTCAAAGGCATGAACCGGCGCAGCCAGATCCTGCGCCTGCTGATGCGCTACCGCCATTCGGGCGTGTTCTCGGGCATGAACCTGGACGCGGCCAGCAACCAGGCCGACGTCCCCGCCGATGGCAACCCGGAACAGTTCGTCAGCGACCTGGAAGCGCTGGGACCGACCTTCGTCAAACTAGGCCAGATGCTGTCCACCCGCCCGGACATGGTGCCGGTGGAGTTCGCCACGGCGCTGGAGCGCATGCAGGAAAAGGTGGCCGAGATTCCGGTCGAGCGCATCCATGCCATCGTTGAACAGGAGCTGGGCGCGCCGGTGAACAAGCTGTTCGCCGCGTTCGATCCCGAGCCATTGGGCTGTGCCTCGATCGCGCAGGTGCATCGCGCGGTGCTGCACGATGGCCGCCAGGTGGCGGTGAAGGTGCAGAAACCCGAGGTCGCCGCGCAGCTGCGCTCGGACCTGGAGGCACTGCGCAGCTTCGCGCTGGCCGCCGACCACCTGACCCAGGTGGGCCGTCGCGTGCGCCTGCGCGACTGGCTCAACGAGTTCGCCAAGACCCTGAT
Source organism: Stenotrophomonas sp. TWI1409 (assembly GCF_039673015.1). NCBI lineage: Bacteria > Pseudomonadati > Pseudomonadota > Gammaproteobacteria > Lysobacterales > Lysobacteraceae > Stenotrophomonas > Stenotrophomonas sp. TWI1409. The sequence continues at coordinate 3,615 of NZ_JBDJKU010000036.1, read as the reverse complement.
GCAGGAGCTGGACTACCACGCCGAGGCCGAGAACCTGGCCCGTTTCGGCCGGCACCTGAAGCCGTTCCGCCGCCTGTGGATTCCGCAGCCGCTGTGGGACTACAGCAGCCAGCGCGTGCTGACCATGGAACTGGCCACCGGCGTGCGCGTGGATGCGATTCCCGATGTGCGCCGCACCGAGCAATCGATGGATCCTCTGGCGGCGGCGCTGATCCGCGGCTACCTGGACCAGATCTTCGTGCATGGCGAGATCCATGCCGACCCGCACCCGGGCAACCTGCGGGTGATGCCAGATGGACGGCTGGCGATCTTCGACCTGGGCATGGTCGCGCACATGCCGCCGCGTCTGCGCGAGCGCCTGCTGAAGATCCTGTTCGCCGCGGTCGATGGTCGTGGCGAAGAAGTGGCCGACGACCTGATCAGCATCAGCACGCGGCTGGAGGCCTTCGACGAAGAGCGTTACCTGCGCGAGACCGGACAGCTGATCGCGCGCTACGCCGCCAGCGGTAGCTTCTCCGAAGGCCGCGTGGTGCTGGACATGGTGCGCATCGCCACCGCCTGCGGCCTGCGCACGCCACCGGAACTGAGCCTGCTGGGCAAGGCGCTGCTCAATCTGGAAACCGTGTGCCGGCTGCTGGCACCCGAGCTGGAAACCCGCCGCATCGTCGAGCGCCAGCTGCAGCACGTGATGCGTGCGCGCCTGAAGAAATCGCTGTCGGCAGCCAACATCGCCAGCGAGGCGATGGAGTTGCAGCAGCTGCTGCGCGATGGGCCGCGCAAGCTGTCGGACATCATGGCGCTGCTCGCCGAGAACCGCCTGCAGATGAAGGTGACCGGGCTGGAAGAATCACGGTTGATGGAAAACCTGCAGAAGATCGCCAACCGGGTGGCAGCCGGCATCATCAGCGCGGCATTGATCATGGCTGCGGCAATGATGATGAAGATCGACACCGGCTGGCACCTGTTCGGCTACCCGCTCATCGCCCTGATTCTGTTGTTCATCGGCGTGGTGCTCGGCCTGGGCATCGTGACCAGTGCATTGCTGTTCGACCGTCGTGCGCGTGCACGCGAAGAGCGCGGGCACCGCTAGCGCGTCGACGAAAACACCCGTATTCATGCGGTTTTTAATGTAATCCAACGAAGCCCTTCACGCTCGTTTTACCTTCTTAGCGCGATTGCGCGCGTGTTATTTCAACAAACATTTCAGTCAGGTTCGTGCATGCACTATCGGGTCATCGGCCTGTCATGTGCATGTGCTTGTGGCAGCGTCGGTCGGATGGACACGCGTCGGTACGACGTCCATCACCACCACCCCGTCACTGCCGAAGCTGCCTATGCTCTGGATACTGCTGCTGTCGTTGTTGCTGCTGTGCTGGTTGTTCCTCGCGTCCGACAAGTGGGTGTGGTGGAAGGCTGGTGCGTTCTCGCTGCTGCTGCTCATGCTCAGCGCGTGGTGGCTGATCGACAAGCTGTCCGGTGATGGGCTCAATGCCGCCACCCTGTACCACCTCGGCGCCGACATGGAAGGCGCCGGTGTCTCCGACTTCAAGGGCTATATCGCCGGCTTCATCGTGCTGGCGCTGGTCTCGCTGCTGCCGCTGTTCGCCACGCGGGTGAAGCGCTGGCGCCGGCCCGGCCATGGTGGCGCATTGTTCGCCGGTTTCGCGGCCGTGTGGGTGGCCACGATCATGATCAGTCCGCTGGCCCGCGACGGCCAGCGCCTGTACCAGCAGCTGCGGCCGGTCGACTTCGCCCGCATCGCACCCGAATACCAGGTGCCGACGCAGCCGCTGCAGCGCCCGCGCAACATCGTCTGGATCTACGGCGAGAGCCTGGAACGTACCTACCTGGACGAGGCCGTGTTTCCCGGCCTGATGCCCAACCTCAACCGCCTGGCGTCCGAGTCACTGGACGTGCGCAACCTGGCCTCGGCCGAGGGCAGCGGCTGGACCATCGCCGGCCTGGTGTCGTCGATGTGCGGCGTGCCGCTGACCACCTCGCAGGGTGATGAGAACAGCATGGACCGCATGGGCAGCTTCCTGCCCAAGGCCGTGTGCCTGGGCGATTACCTGAAGCAGCAGGGCTATACCAACCACTATCTGGGCGGTGCCAACGGCCAGTTCGCCGGCAAGGGCCAGTTCCTGGCCAGCCATGGTTTCGATGAAGTGCATGACCTGGCGTGGTTCAAGCAGCAGAAGAAGATCGGCCGCGTCCACTACTCGGCCTGGGGCGTGCACGATGACGTGCTGCTGGATACCGCCTACCAGCGCTTCGAGCAGCTCTCGCGCGCCGGTTCGCCGTTCATGCTGACCACGCTGACCATGGACACCCACCACCCGGCCGGTCATCTGCCGGTGTCGTGCAAGGGCGAGCGCTACCAGAGCCAGTACGGCAACATCAACATGCTCAACGCGCTCAAGTGCAGCGACCGGCTGATCTCGCAGCTGGTGCAACGCATCCAGGCCAGCCCGTACGGCAAGGACACGCTGATCGTGATCGCCTCCGACCACCTGGCGATGCCCAACGATCTGACCCACATCCTGACCCGGCAGAAGCGTGAGAACCTGCTGCTGTTCCTGGGTGATGGCATTGCCCCGCAGCAGCTCAGCGCCGATGCCGGCACCACCCTGGATTCGGGTGCGACCCTGCTCAGCCTACTGGACCCGAACCTGAAGACGATGGGCTTCGGCCGTTCGCTGATCGACAGCCAGCGCGCGCCCAGCGCCAGCGTGGCCACCCAGCGCGATGGTGGCCGTGACTATCCGCAGTATCTGGCCTTCGCGCGTTCACTGTGGCTGGGCGAACCGACCCGCGAGCTGAAGATCGATGGCGATGACCAGGTGGTGGTCGGCCTGCAGCACGTACAGCCACCGGTGTTGCTGGAGTACGACAAGGACTGGAGTCTGAAGTCCGTGTACCTGGAAAACACCTCACGCCAGTTCGACGATGCCAACCCGGACAACACCCTGGCCTACGTCGACCGCTGCACCGCGTTCGAGGACGGCTCGGCCGACGGTGACTGGTGCGCCCTGCTGGTCAACCGCGACAACGGCATCAAGCTGTACCGCGACAACGACCTGCGTGGCGGCATCGCGGTGGATGCACCGCTGGATGCGTTCCAGGGCCCGCGCCCGAGCGTGCGCCAGGCGCACATGATCACCCAGAAGGGTCGTCGTACCCGTGCCGGCCAGTACATGCTGCAGCTGGTGGCGAGCACGCGCCCGGATCGCGGCTTCTGGATCGAGGCGGTGTCCTCGCAGCGCAAGGTGGTACTGGCGCAGCAGTGGGTGCAGCCCGATGCCAACGGCAAGATCAACGTGTCGTTCGGGCTGGACCACGAAGTGGATGATCTGGAGATCCGCGCGTGGTTGAACCATGCGGAGAAGCTGGCGGTGGATACGTTCGCACTGGTGCCCTCGCGCAGCCGACCGCGAGGATAGGGTTCTTTGCAGGGCTGCGCCCTGCACCTGCCGAAGCAAAAGCCGAAGCAACAGCAACGGCAACAGCGTGCATTCCGTGGTTTGGCGGGGTGGGTCCGGTTGCGGGGGACGCTGCAAGTACGTCCATGTAAGCTCGGTCGCCGCATCCATGCGGCTCACGCCCCCGCAACCGGAC
>NZ_JBDJKU010000035.1:0-46922 GCF_039673015.1 Stenotrophomonas sp. TWI1409 | reverse complement strand
GTTTTTTTCGCCCCCCACCTGCGGTGGCCCAATACTTTTCATTAATTGGCCCCCCGCCAACGGGTGGGGCGCTACTACATGGTACCCGACCGTTGGTCGGGTTCTACATCATGGTAGGGCCCGACCGTTGGTCGGGCCACATCACATTACAGGGTGCGCGGCACTTCGATACGCTCGAAGCACTCGATCTGGTCACCCGGCTTGACGTCGTTGTAGGCCTTCACCGCGATACCGCATTCGGTACCGTTGCGGACTTCCTCGACGTTCTCCTTGAAGCGACGCAGCGATTCCAGCTCGCCCTCGAAGATCACCACGCTGTCGCGCAGCACGCGGATCGGCTTGTTGCGCTTGACCACGCCCTCGATGACCATCGAGCCGGCCACGGCGCCCAGCTTGGAGCTGCGGAAGACGTCGCGGACCTCGGCGATACCGATGATCTCTTCGCGGATCTCCACGCCCAGCAGACCGGAAGCCACCTGCTTCACCTGATCGATCACGTCATAGATGATCGAGAAGTAACGCAGATCGACGCCGTTGGATTCGATGATGCGACGGGCCGAAGCGTCCGCACGCACGTTGAAGCCGATGACGGTGGCCTTCGAAGCGGCCGCCGAGTTGGCGTCCGATTCGGTGATGCCGCCCACACCGGAGTGGATCACGTTGATGCGGATGTCTTCGTTGGACAGCGCGACCAGTGCCTGGCTCAGGGCCTGCACCGAACCCTGCACGTCGGCCTTGATGACCAGGTTGAGGACCTGCTGGCCCTCGCCCTTGCCCAGGGTCGCCATGATGTCTTCCATGCGGCTGCCGGCGGTGGCGACCAGGCGCGATTCACGGCGCTTGGTCTCACGTTGCTGGGCAACGTCCTTGGCCAGGCGCTCGTCCTCGACGACCACGAAGTCATCACCCGCTTCCGGCACGCCGGACAGGCCCAGGACCTGCACCGGGATGGACGGGCCGGCGAACTCCGGCTGCTTGCCGGTTTCGTCGAACAGCGCACGCACGCGGCCGTACTGGATGCCGCACACCAGGTAGTCGCCCTTCTTCAGGCGGCCCTGCTGCACCAGCACGGTGGCGACCGGGCCACGGCCCTTGTCCAGCGACGATTCGATCACCACGCCCGAAGCGCGGCCTTCGTCGACGGCCTTCAGTTCCAGCAGTTCGGCCTGGATCGAGATGGCGTCCAGCAGGTCGTCAATGCCCAGGCCGGTCTTGGCCGAGATTTCCACCATCTGGGTGTCACCACCGAAGTCTTCGGCCACGACCTGCTCGGACAGCAGTTCGTTCTTGACCCGCATCGGGTCGGCGTCGGACTTGTCGATCTTGTTGATCGCCACGATCAGCGGCACACCCGCCGAACGGGCGTGCTGGATCGCTTCCTTGGTCTGCGGCATGACGCCGTCATCGGCGGCCACGACCAGCACCACGATGTCGGTCAGCTTGGCGCCGCGCGCACGCATCGAGGTGAATGCCGCGTGGCCCGGGGTATCCAGGAAGCTGATCACGCCCTTCGGCGTATCCACGTGGTAGGCACCGATGTGCTGGGTGATGCCGCCGGCTTCGCCGGTGGCGACCTTGGTGCGGCGGATGTAATCCAGCAGCGAGGTCTTGCCGTGGTCGACGTGGCCCATGATGGTGACCACCGGCGGACGCTGGGTGGCTTCGCCCTGGTTTTCACCGGTCGAGGCCAGCAGTGCGTCTTCGGCGTCGTTGTCGTTGGCACGGATCGCCTTGTGGCCGAGTTCTTCGGTCACCAGCGCGGCGGTGTCATGGTCGATGGACTGGGTGATGGTGGCCATCACGCCCATCTTGAACAGCGCCTTGACCACCTCACCGCCCTTCAGCGCGAGCTTCTGCGCCAGGTCGGCCACGGTGATCGTGTCGCCGATCGCCACTTCACGCACCACCGGCGCGGTCGGACGCTCGAAGGCGTGCGGACCTGCATTGTTGCCACCGCGCGACATGTCGCGACGGCCACCGGCCTGGTTACGCCCGCCCGGACGACCACGGGTGTTGCTGTTGTTGCTGTTGCCACGACGCGCGCGGTCGGCAGCCGACAGGTGCATCTGGCCGGCGAAACGGTCGCCCGGGCCACGCTCGTTGCGCGGCGCGCTGCGGTTGTTGCGGTCGTCGTTGCGCGGCGGCGGCGGAGCGCTGCGCGGCGCAGCCGGAGCGGCGGCCGGAGCACGCGGCGGGCGCGGCGCGGTTTCATCGATCGGAGCGCGCTTGGGCTTGCTGGCAGCCAGCGCCTCGGCAGCCTTGGCGGCGGCCGCAGCTTCCTCGGCGGCCTTCTTCTCGGCCTCTGCGCGTTCCTTGGCCGCAACCTCTTCCTCACGGGCACGGACGATGGCTTCGTCGCGCAGACGATCCTTCTCGGCCAGGGCCTGCTGTTCGGCAAGGTTGCGCGCACGCGACTCTTCCAGCTTGCGCAGGATGTCGGCGCGCTCTTCGTCCGGGGTCATGGCGCGAGCACCATCCTTGACGTAGGTACGCTTCTGGCGCACCTCGACATTCACGGTCGTCTTGCTGCGACCGGAACTGACCGTCACTTCCTGCTGTTTCCGGCGGTTGAGCGTGATCTTCTTTGCAGACTGATCAGTTTCTTCCGGGGCCTGCTCGGGCTTGCCGTGCGAACGACGAAGGAAGCCCAGGAGCTTCACCTTCTCGGTGCTGGTCACGACCTGGTCGGGACCGCTGAACTTCATGCCGGCACCGGCCAGCTGTTCCAGCAGTTTTTCGACCGGCGTGTTGACCAGTTCGGCAAGCTTGCGGATGGTGGTTTGCTGCGACATTCGGATCCTATGATCTTGTGGGCGCCCCCCCGCATCTGGAGGTGGCGCGGATTCTACGCCCTGAGCGGCTCAGGGCCCTGTTCATTGCCGGCTCATTCGCCGCGTTCCAGTCGGGCGATCTCCTCGGCACGTGCGGCCAGGATCAGCGCAGCGGCGCGCGCCTGATCCAGCCCTTCGATGCCGAAGTCCATGACCTCGTCGGCGGCCAGGTCGGACAGGTCCTCACTGGTACGCACGCCGTGGCCGGCCAGCGCATACGCGGTGGCTTCGTCCATGCCCTTCAGGGACAGCAGGTCCTGCGCCGGCTGGCCGTCTTCAAGGCCTTCCTCGACTGCCAGGGCCTCATTGAGCAGCGCATCGCGGGCACGAGCGCGCAGCTCTTCGACGATGTCTTCGTCGAAACCTTCCACGGCCAGCAGTTCGCCGACCGGGACATATGCGATTTCCTCGACGGTGCCGAAGCCTTCGCTCACCAGGATGCCGGCGATTTCCTCGTCCACTTCCAGCTTGTCCATGAACAGCTGGCGGGCCGAAGCCTGCTCGGCCTCCGACTTGGCGGTGACCTGGTCCTGGGTCATCACGTTGAGCTGCCAGCCGGTCAGGCGGCTGGCCAGGCGCACGTTCTGGCCGCCCTTGCCGATCGCCTGGGCCAGGCGGTCTTCGGCAACGGCCAGGTCCATCGAATGCTTGTCTTCATCGACGATGATCGACTGCACTTCAGCCGGCGCCATCGCGTTGATGACGAAGTTGGCCGGGTTGTCGTTCCACAGCACGATGTCCACGCGCTCGCCATTGAGCTCGTTGGACACGGCCTGCACGCGCGAACCGCGCATGCCGATGCAGGCACCGATCGGATCGGTGCGCTGGTCGTGGGCGAGCACGGCGATCTTGGCGCGGTCGCCCGGATCGCGGGCGCAGGCCTTGATTTCCACCAGGCCCTGGCCGACTTCCGGCACTTCCAGCTTGAACAGCTCGATCATGAATTCCGGGGCGGCGCGGCTGATGAACAGCTGCGGGCCACGCGGTTCCGAACGGACTTCGGCCAGGTAGCCGCGCACGCGGTCACCGGCGCGCAGCACGTCGCGCGGAATGCCCTTGTCCTTCGGGATGAAACCTTCGGCGTTGCCACCGAGGTCGACATAGATGTTGCCGCGCTCGGCGCGCTTGACCACACCGGTGATCAGCTCACCCACGCGATCCTTCCATGCATCCACGACCTGCTGGCGCTCGGCTTCGCGCACGCGCTGGACGATGACCTGCTTGGCGGCCTGGGCGGCAATGCGGCCGAAGTCCGGGTTCTCGATCTGCTCTTCGATGTAGTCGCCGACGTCCACGCCTTCGGCTTCATCGACGGCGTCCATCAGGCGGATCTGGCGGTCCGGCGATTCCATGACCACGTCATCGGCCACCACTTCCCAGCGGCGGAAGGTTTCGTAGCTGCCATCCTTGTGGTCGATGACCACGCGGGTCAGCACTTCCTCGTCGGGATAGCGCTTCTTCGCTGCCGAGGCCAGGGCGGCCTCGATGGCATCGAAGATCACTTCACGCGGCACGCCCTTCTCGTTGGCGACCGCGTCGACTACCAGCAACAGTTCCTTGCTCATTGGCTCACTCCGCGCGCGGCTTCTTTGCCGCCGGCTCGTTGGAAGAAGAATTCGTGTTCGGCTTCGGACGCTTCGGTGCCGGACCGGTCGGCTTGCTCGGGGCCAGCCCCAGCGCCACCCAGTCGGGCATGATCCGTGCCTTGTCGATGTTGTCGGCCGACACGACCACTTCGGCCTTGTCGACGATGAAGGTGATGGCACCTGCGGTCTCGTCGATGGCTTCGATGCGGCCCTGCAGGCGGCGACGGTTGTCCTGCGGCAGCTTCAGCGTGACCTTGGCCATTTCGCCGAGGTGACGGCCGAACTGCTCCAGGTTGAACAGCGGACGATCGACGCCCGGCGAAGACACTTCCAGCGTGTAGTTGCCGCTGATCGGGTCTTCGACGTCCATCTGTGCCGACACTTCGCGGCTGACCCGCTCGCAGTCGTCGACATTGATGATGCGCTCGGGCTGTTCAGCCAGCGGCACGTCGATGTAAAGGCGCAGGGTCGCACCGCCGGGGGCCGGCAGATACTCAACGCCCAGCAGCTCCAGGCCCAGCGACACAACGGTCGGGGCGAGCAGATTCGCGATGTCGGTTGCCTTGTCGCTCACAGCCTGCCTTGATCTCTTGGTTGGGTGCCGGCCTTGGCCGGCATGGAAACATGACGCCCCGGAAACGACAAAGGGCCCGCTGGGCCCCTTTTCCGGAAAGACTCCGGTGACTGGATTCCGGTTGCAACCTGCAGTGCCTGCCGGTTGCGGCCCTCCTTCCGGGTCCGGACTCCCGCTGGGAGGCCGCCTTCAGGGGTATTGCTAGGCCGCTGATGATAGCGACTGCACCGCGCTGGTGCAAGGCTTGGACCCGCCTGAAACCGGCCGCTTCGCTCGCCGGGCATGGCCCGGCGGATCAACCAGAGCCGCAAAGAAAAACGCCCTCGAAGCAGGACTTCGAAGGCGATCTCTTTACTTGGTAGCGGGGGCAGGATTTGAACCTGCGACCTTCGGGTTATGAGCCCGACGAGCTGCCAGACTGCTCCACCCCGCATCAGAAGCGTAATTATGAAGCATAACTTCAAAACCTGCAAGCTTTTCCTCATTCATCGAACTGGTTGGCGCCGATTCGATGTGTTGGTAGCGGGGGCAGGATTTGAACCTGCGACCTTCGGGTTATGAGCCCGACGAGCTGCCAGACTGCTCCACCCCGCACCGGAAGTGTTTGAACTGCTGCCCTGCTCTTTCGAGGAGGGCTACCGCAACGATGTTCTGGCTGAACCGCTGCAGTGACAACTCAGGCTGCGCATATTACACGAATCGCGCAGCTTTGTGTCAACTTTTATGCAAGATGCGCAAATGCCTGCTGGCACCAGACCATGATCGGGTTCCATGCCAGGCCCAGCGCCAGCAGCGCCAGCGCGTTCACGCCCAGGACCAGGCCCAGCACGCGGTCGTTGCTGCGCGGCATGGCCTCGCCCACCGGCTCATCGAAGTACATGACCTTGATGACGCGCAGGTAGTAGAAGCAGCCGACCACGGCACACAGCACGCCGAGAATGGCCAGCCACAGCAGGCCACCGTTGACGGCCGCGCCCAGCACCGCCAGCTTGGTCCAGAAGCCCAGGAACGGCGGGATGCCAGCCAGCGACGCCATGATGCACAGCACCAGGCCGGCCATCCACGGGTTGCGGGCATTGAGGCCCTTGAAGTCTTCGATGTTCTCGGCTTCGAAGCCGGCACGCGACAGCGCGATGATCGCGCCGAAGGCGGCGGTCGACATGATGGCGTAGGCCAGTGCGTAGAACAGTGCTGCGGCATAGCCCTGCGAGCCGCCACCGGCAATGCCCATCAGCAGGAAGCCGATGTGCGAGACGGTGGAAAACGCCAGCATGCGCTTGAGGTTGCTCTGCGCGATGGCCATCAGGTTGCCGATGACCAGCGAGACTGCGGCCAGGCCGGCGATCAGCAGCTGCAGTTCGGTCGACAGCGGGCCCACGCCCATTTCCAGCAGGCGGTAGGCCATGCCGAAGGCGGCCAGCTTCGGCGCCGAGCTGATGAACAGTGCGATCGGTGCCGGGGCACCCTGGTACACGTCCGGCAGCCACATGTGGAACGGCGCGGCACCCAGCTTGAAGGCGACGCCGGCGATCATGAACACCGCACCGGTGATCAGCAGCACGCGCTCTTCCGAGTGCGGGATGGCCTCGCGGATGACGTCCAGGTGGAGGCTGCCGGTGGCGCCGTAGATCAGCGACATGCCGTACAGCAGCAGGCCAGAAGCCAGCGAACCCAGCACGATGTACTTCATCGCCGCTTCCGAGGCCAGGCCGTTCTCACGGTTGCTGGCAACCAGCGCGTAGGAGCACAGCGCCAGCAGTTCCAGGCCCAGGTAGACCATCAGCAGGCTGCCCGCCGAGACCAGGATCATCATGCCGGCGGTGCCGAACAGGATCAGTACCGGGATCTCGCCCTGGAACAGGTTGCGGTCGCGCAGGTAGCGCCAGCCGTAGACCAGGGTCAGGCCGCTGAGCAGCACGATCCCGGTCTTCATCACGTCCGCGGCGGTATCACGCACGAACATGCCATGGAAGACCTCCCCCTGCCCGCCCACGCCGGTGGCCAGCATGAACAGCACCACGGCCAGCGCAGCGAGCGAGAACAGGTGGGTGACGAGCTTGTTCCGGTTGCTGACGAACAGGTCGAGGATCATCAGGGCGAAGGCGCTACCGATCAGCACCAGCTCGGGAGCGAGCGGTGGCAGGTCAGCGGCGGTCAATGGCAGCAGCGGCGAGGTGGTCATCATCAAATCCTGGAATTACAGCAGCTTGCTGGATGCGATCTGCATCGCCAGCTTCGCGATCGAGGGCTCCATCAGGTCGGTCAGCGGCTTGGGGTAGATGCCCAGGGCCAGCACGCCGATGGCGAACACGCCCAGCACCAGCCACTCGCGGCCGTTGATGTCCTTCAGTTCGGCAACATGGCTGTTGGCCACTTCACCGAAGAAGATGCGCTTGTACAGCCACAGGGTGTAGGCGGCGCCGATGATCAGGGTGGTGGCCGCGCCCAGCGCGATCCACGGATTACGCTGGAAGGCCGCAAGGATGACCATGAACTCGCCGACGAAACCGCTGGTGCCCGGCAGGCCTGCATTGGCCATGAAGAACAGCATGGCGAAGGTCGCAAACCAGGGCATCACGTTGACCACGCCGCCGTAATCGGCGATGCGGCGGCTGTGCATGCGGTCGTACAGCACGCCGACGCTGGAGAACATCGCACCGGACACGAAGCCGTGCGAGATCATCTGCACCATGGCGCCCTGCAGGCCCAGGCGGGCGGCATCGGCGTTGCCGGCTTCACGCACCAGCCACAGGGCAATGAATGTGCCCAGGGTGACGAAGCCCATGTGCGCGATCGACGAATAGGCGATCAGCTTCTTCATGTCGTCCTGCACCAGGGCGACGAGGCCGACGTAGATCACCGCGATCAGCGACAGCGCGATCACCAGCCACGCCCATTCCTGCGACGCGTCCGGGACGATCGGCAGGTTGAAGCGCAGGAAGCCGTAGCCACCGATCTTCAGGGCGATGGCGGCCAGGATCACCGAACCGGCGGTCGGCGCTTCCACGTGGGCATCCGGCAGCCAGGTGTGGACCGGGAACATCGGCACCTTGACCGCGAAGGCGATCAGGAAGGCGAAGAAGATCCAGGTCTGTTCCTTGGCCGACAGCGGCAGCGCGTACAGGTCGGCCAGCTGGAAGCTGCCGCCCTTCATGTACAGGTAGATCAGCGCCACCAGCATCAGCACCGAGCCGAGGAAGGTGTACAGGAAGAACTTCAGCGCGGCGTAGATGCGACGCGGGCCACCCCAGACACCGATGATCAGGAACATCGGGATCAGCATCGCCTCGAAGAACACGTAGAACAGCATCGCGTCCGTGGCCGAGAAGATACCGACCGTGACGCCTTCCAGGATCAGGAAGGCGGCCACGTACTGGTTGACGCGCTTGTCGATGGCGCTCCAGGCGCCGATCAGGGCAAGCACGCTGACCAGGGTGGTCAGCAGGATCAGCGCCACGGCGATGCCGTCCACGCCCAGGTTGTAGCCGATCTTGTACGCCGGGATCCAGGCATGGGTCTCGACGAACTGCAGACCGTCGATGCCCGCGTTGTAGCCGCTCAGCAGCGAGAGGCTCGCCACGAACGTCAGCACCGCTACGCCCAGCGACGCCCAGCGGGCGGTCTGCGCATCACGGATCGCAAGGATCAGGGCGCCACCGATGATCGGCAGCCAGATGAGGACACTGAGTAGAGGCCAGTTCGACACGTCTTCTTATTCCGTACAGGTCATCAACGCAGGTAATGCATCAGCACGCCCAGAAGGGCAATCAGGCCGATGATCATCGCGAAGGCGTAGTGATAGAGGAAACCGGATTGGGTACGACGCAGCACGCCGGCTGCGACGTCCACAACACGTGCCGAAAGATTGACCACGCCGTCGACGATGTTGCTGTCGATCCAGCGTGCGACCTTGCCCAGCTTGACGCTGCCACCGGCAAAGCCATCGATCCACAGCTTGTCGAAGCCGTACTTGTTTTCCAGCACCGACACCAGCGGAGCGAAGGTCTTGCGCGCCTTGCCCGACAGGTCCGGCTTCCACAGGTAGAACAGCGCAGCCAGCAGGAAGCCCGCCAGGGTCAGCCAGAACGGCGGCAGCATCATGCCGTGCAGCGCGAACGCCACCGGCCCGTGGAACTCTTCGCCCAGGAAGGCAACGGTGTTCTTGGCCGGATCGTAGAAATCGACGATGCCGGTGAAGAACGTGTTGACCTGGCCCTTGATTGCGTCGTGTGCATGGTGGCCGGCCCAGTCGGTGCCGTGCAGCATCGGACCGATGCTGAAGAAACCGATGGCGATCGACGGGATGGCCAGCAGGATCAGCGGCAGGGTCACCACCCACGGGGTTTCGTGCGGCTCATGCGGACCGTGGCCATGGCCGTGGTCGTCATGGTGCGCGTCCCCATGATGGGCATCAGCAGGGTGCGCATCTGCGGCGTGGTGATCGTCATGGGCATGGCCGTGATCATCATGCACGTCGCGGAAGCGCTCCTTGCCGTGGAAGGTCAGGAACAGCAGGCGGAAGCTGTAGAAGCTGGTCACCAGCACGCCACCCAGCACTGCCCAGTAGCCATAGGTGGCCACCCAGCTGTTCTGCATGTGGGCGTGGATCTCGGCCGCCTCGATGATGGTGTCCTTCGAGTAGAAGCCGGAGAAGAACGGCGTACCGACCAGGGCCAGGGTACCGATCCACATGGTGACGAAGGTGATCGGCATGTACTTGCGCAGGCCGCCCATCTTGCGCATGTCCTGCTCGTGGTGCATCGCGATGATGACCGAGCCGGCACCCAGGAACAGCAGCGCCTTGAAGAAGGCGTGGGTCATCAGGTGGAACACGGCGGCCGAGTACGCCGACACGCCCAGTGCAACCGTCATGTAGCCCAGCTGCGACAGCGTGGAGTACGCGACGACGCGCTTGATGTCGTTCTGCACGATGCCGATCAGGCCGGTGAAGAACGCGGTGGTGGCACCGATGAACAGGATGAAGTTCAGCGCGGTCTGCGACAGCTCGAACAGCGGCGACATGCGGGTGACCATGAAGATACCGGCGGTCACCATCGTCGCGGCGTGGATCAGTGCCGAGATCGGGGTCGGGCCTTCCATCGAGTCCGGCAGCCACACGTGCAGCGGGACCTGGGCCGACTTGCCCATGGCACCGATGAACAGGCAGATGCAGATGACGGTGGCGATCGACCAGATCACCGGCTCGTTCAGCAGCTGCATGCCGAACATGGTGCCGTCCCAGATCTGCAGCTGGGCGCGCGGGTCAGCCAGCATGCCGGCCTGCGAGAACACCTGCGAGTAGTCCAGTGTGCCGAACACCCACAGCACGCCGGCGATACCGAGCAGGAAGCCGAAGTCACCAACGCGATTGACCAGGAACGCCTTCATGTTGGCGAAGATCGCAGTCGGGCGCTTGAACCAGAAGCCGATCAGCAGGTACGACACCAGGCCCACCGCTTCCCAGCCGAAGAACAGCTGCAGGAAGTTGTTGCTCATCACCAGGGTGAGCATCGAGAAGGTGAACAGCGAGATGTAGCTGAAGAACCGCTGGTAGCCCGGATCGTCCTGCATGTAGCCGATCGTGTAGATGTGGACCAGCAGCGACACGAAGGTCACCACCACCATCATCATCGCGGTCAGCTTGTCGACCATGAAACCGACGTGGGCCGAGTACTGGCCGACTTCGAAGAACGTGTAGATGTTCTGGTTGAACGGCTGCGCGCCGCCCCACAGCAACTGGTAGAGCGTGTACATCGACAGGCCGCAGGCAACCGCGACGCCGAGGATGGTGATGGTCTGCGCGCCGAAGCGCTTGACCTGGCGACCGAACAGGCCGGCGATGATGCTGCCGAACAGCGGTGCAAGCACCACTGCGATCAACAGACTCTTGGAGAGAGTGATTTCCATCTGTGGATCAGCCCTTCAACGAATCGACTTCGCCGACATTGATCGTGCGGCGGGTACGGAACAGGGTCACCAGGATCGCCAGGCCGATGGCGGCTTCCGCGGCGGCGACGGTCAGGATGAAGAACACGAACAGCTGGCCGGACGGATCGCCCAGCTGACGCGAGAAGCCGACGAAGTTGATGTTCACCGACAGCAGCATCAGTTCGATCGACATCAGCAGGACGATGACGTTCTTCCGGTTGAGGAAGATGCCGGCCAGGCTGATGGCAAACAGCACCGCGCCCAGCGCAAGGATGTGGCCAAGGGTAATCACGGCTGGGTCTCCTCGCCGGCGGCCGGCTTGCTGTTGCTGTGCACGACCGGCGCTTCGGCGCCCATCTTGACCATGCGCAGGCGCTGGCCGGCCTTGACCATGGTCTGCTCACCCGGGTTCTGGCTCTTCACGCCGGTACGGCGGCGCAAGGTCAGCATCACGGCGGCAACCACGGCCACGGTCAGGATGACGGCGGCGAACTCGAACGGCAGCAGGTACTCAGTGAACAGCGTACGCGCCAGCCAGGTGACGTTGGAGCTGTCGGCAGCGACCGCGGCGGCGTTGTCGGCCGGGAACGGGTTGACCGCCCTGCCCTTCACGCCGATCAGGATCAGCATCTGCACCAGCATCGCCACGGCAACAATGAGACCGACCGGCAGGTAGCGGACCCAGCCCTCACGCAGCTTGGTGGGGTCGATGTCGAGCATCATCACCACGAACAGGAACAGCACCATCACCGCGCCGACGTAGACCAGCACCAGCGCCACGCCGAGGAACTCGGCGCCGACCAGCAGCCACACGCAGGCAATGGAGAAGAAGGTCAGCACCAGGCAGAGCACGGCGTGAACCGGGTTGCGCACGCTGATCACCGCACCGGCCGAAACCGTTGCCGCGATGGCGAACACCCAGAAAGCGATATTTACCCAATCCATCTCTCGACCTCAGCGGTAAGCGGCATCGGCGGCGCGACGCTCGGCGATCTCGGACTCGAGACGGTCGCCCAGGGCCAGCAGCTGCGGCTTGGTAACGATGTTTTCGCCACGATTCTCGAAGTGATACTCGAGGATGTGGGTTTCGACGATCGAGTCCACCGGGCAGCTTTCTTCGCAGAAGCCGCAGAAGATGCACTTGAACAGATCGATGTCATAGCGCGTGGTACGGCGGGTGCCGTCTTCGCGCTTGGCCGAGTCGATGGTGATGGCCAATGCAGGGCACACCGCTTCGCACAGCTTGCAGGCGATGCAGCGCTCTTCACCGTTGGGGTAACGGCGCAGGGCGTGCAGGCCACGGAAGCGCGGCGACTGCGGGAACTTCTCCATCGGGTACATCATCGTGTACTTGGGCTTGAAGCTGTACTTCAGCGTCAGCCAAAGGCCGCCCAGCAGTTCGAGCAGCAGCAGGCTCTTGAAGTAATGGGTAATCCTGTTCATCACTTAGACGCCCTTTTGAATCACGCCGAAGAACACCATGACGGCGGTAACCGCGATCCACAGAATGGCCAGCGGGATGAAGACCTTCCAGCCCAGGCGCATGATCTGGTCATAGCGGAAGCGCGGGAAGCTGGCACGGAACCAGATGTAGGCACTGGCGAAGAAGAACACCTTGACGAACAGCCACGGTGCACCGCCCTTCCAGATCCAGTCGACCAGCGGCGAGACGTCGCCGAAGTTGACCCAGCCCTGGATGGGGCTCAGCCAGCCGCCGAGGAAGAAGATCGAGATCAGGAAGCTGATCAGGATCATGTTGGCGTATTCGGCCAGGAAGAACAGCGCGAACGCACCGCCCGAGTACTCGACCATGTGGCCAGCGACGATTTCCGATTCACCTTCCACCACGTCGAACGGCGCGCGGTTGGTTTCGGCAACGCCCGACACCCAGTAGATGACGAACAGCGGGAACAGCGGCAGCAGGAACCAGTCGAAGAAACCGGAATTGCCGGCCTGCGCCATCACGATGTTGCTCAGGTTCAGGCTGCCCGACGCGATCATCACGCCGACCAGGGCGAAGCCCATGGCGATTTCGTAGCTGATCATCTGCGCCGAGGCGCGCATCGCACCCAGGAACGCATACTTCGAGTTGGATGCCCAACCGGCCAGGATGATGCCGTAGATGCCCAGCGAGGTCATCGCCAGCAGGTACAGCAGGCCGGCGTTGGCGTTGGACAGCACGATCTGCGAATCGAAGGGGACCACCGACCAGGCCGCGAAGGCCGGAGCCAGGGTGATCAGCGGGGCCAGCAGGTAGATCGCCTTGTTGGCGCTGCTCGGCTGGACCACTTCCTTGAACAGCAGCTTGAAGACGTCGGCGAAGGCCTGGAAGATGCCCATGCCCACGTACATCGGGCCGTGGCGGACGTGCATCCAGCCGATCAGCTTGCGTTCCCAGACCACGTAGAAGGCCACCGAGATGATCACCGGCACGGTGATCACCAGGATCTTCAGGATGATCCAGATCAGCGCGCCGATGTCACCAAGGCCAAGCAGCCACTGGTGCAGCGGATCGACCGCGTTCAACAGCAATTCGTTCATGCAGCCACCACCGTTACGCGAGCGGCACCCAGCGGCGCGGTCGCGCCGTGGCCCGATTCAATCCAGACCGAACCCGCAGCGACGCGGGCGTCGATCACCACCGGCAGGGTGGCCTTGCCGGCATCGGTGCCGACCTTGGCCATCTGCCCTTCCTGCAGCTGCAGGCGAGCGGCATCTTCAGCGTTCAGCACGATGCGCGGGGCGTTGTTGAGCGGATGCGACTGCAGCGCCGGGGCGCGACGGACCACCGCATCGGTGCGGTAGATCGCGGCGGTCGAAGCCACTTCCAGGCCTTCGCCGGCAACCACCGGCTGTGCCGAGGCGGCAACGGCGACCGACACCGGGGCCAGGCTGGCGCGCAGGCCGGCCAGGTCGGTGAAGTCGAAACCGGCTACCGCCAGCTCACCGCCCAGGGCGCGCAGCACGCGCCAGCCCTCACGGGCCTCGCCCGGCAGCTTGCCGCCGGCACGCGCCGACTGCTCGCGACCATCGAGGTTGGTCAGGGTGGCGTCGATTTCCGGCAGCGCACCGATCGGCAGGATCACGTCGGCAACGTCGCGGGTGGAGACGCAGGCGAACTGGCTGAAGGCCACCACCTTGGCGCCGACCAGCGCCTTGCGCGCGGCGGGGGCGTCGGCGAAGTCCAGACCCGGCTCCAGGCCGTAGACCACGTACGCCTGGCGCGGCTGCGCCAGCATCGCGGCGACGTCCTTGCCGGCCGGCAGCACGCCTGCGCGGGTCAGGCCAACGGCGTTGGCACCCTGCGGGATGCGGCACAGCTTGGCACCGGTCGCAGCAGCGAAGTCACGCGCGGCGGCGCGGATCGCGGCAGCCTGCGGATGGTTTTCGGCGATGCCACCGACGATCAGCACGGTGTTGTTGCCGCCCTGCACCGCCGAACGCAGCTCGGCGTTGGCCAGCGCGTCGACGAACTTCGACGGCGCGACGATCTGCTTGCCGGCGATGCTGAAGGCGAAGTCGAAGTCCACCGGGTTGACGACGTGGATCTTCGCGCCGTTGGTGGTCTGCGCCTTGCGCAGGCGGGCGTGCAGCAGCGGCAGTTCGTGGCGGATGTTGCTGCCCAGAACGACGATGCGGTCGGCGCCTTCGATCTCGGCGAGCGGCAGGCCGAACACTTCGGCGGTTGCGGCGTCGGAGAAATCGCGGTTGTTGATGCGGTGGTCGATGTTGCTCGAGCCCAGGCCCTTGGCCAGGCGGGCCAGCAGCGCACCTTCCTCGTTCGAGGTGGACGGGTGCACCAGCACGCCCAGGTTGTCGCCCTGGTTGGCCTTGAGGATCTCGGCGGCCGCGGCCAGGCCTTCGGCCCAGCTCACTTCCTTCCACTCGCCATTGACCTTGCGCAGCGGCTTGACCGCACGGTCTTCGCTGTACAGGCCCTGGTGCGAGTAACGGTCACGATCGGACAGCCAGCACTCGTTCACCGCTTCGTTGTCGCGCGGCACGGTGCGCAGTACTTCGCCGCGACGCACGTGCAGGAACAGGTTCGAACCCATCGCGTCGTGGTAACCCAGCGATTCGCGCGCGGTCAGTTCCCACGGGCGGGCGCGGAACTGGAACACCTTGTTGGTCAGCGCGCCGACCGGGCAGACGTCGACGACGTTGCCGGACAGCTCGGTGGTCAGCGGCTTGCCGTCGAAGGTACCGATCTGCAGGTTCTCACCGCGGTACATGCCACCCAGTTCATAGGTACCGGCAACGTCGGCGGTGAAGCGGACGCAGCGG
This sequence comes from Stenotrophomonas sp. TWI1409, assembly GCF_039673015.1. NCBI lineage: Bacteria > Pseudomonadati > Pseudomonadota > Gammaproteobacteria > Lysobacterales > Lysobacteraceae > Stenotrophomonas > Stenotrophomonas sp. TWI1409. Next base: position 31,719 of record NZ_JBDJKU010000035.1, on the reverse strand, counting down.
GTGCACTGGATGCAGCGGGTCATCTCGGTGGCGACCAGCGGGCCCATGTCCTCGTCCGGCACCACGCGCTTGCGCTCGTTGAAGCGGCTGACCGAACGGCCATAGCCCAGCGACACGTCCTGCAGCTCGCACTCGCCGCCCTGATCGCAGATCGGGCAGTCCAGCGGGTGGTTGATGAGCAGGAACTCCATCACCGAGCGCTGGAACTTCAGTGCCTTCTCGCTGCGGGTGGCGACCTTCATGCCATCCATCACCGGGGTGGCACAGGCCGGCGCCGGCTTCGGCGACTTTTCCACGTCCACCAGGCACATGCGGCAGTTGGCGGCGATCGGCAGCTTCTCGTGGTAGCAGAAGCGCGGAATCGAAATGCCGGCCTTGTCGGCCGCCTGGATGATCATCGAACCCTTGGGCACGACCAGCGACTTGCCATCGATTTCGATGGTCACGTGATCCGGTGGCACGTTCGGGTTTACGGGTTGCGCGCTCATGCGGCGGCTGCCTCCACCTTCTTGCCGTCAACCATCGAATGACCGTTGACGATGTAGTACTCGAATTCGTCCCAGAACTGGCGCAGGAAGCCCTGGATGGGCCATGCAGCCGCTTCACCGAACGCACAGATGGTGTGGCCTTCGATCTGGCCGGCCACCGCCTTCAGCTGGTGCAGGTCTTCCATCGTGGCCTTGCCGGCGACGATGCGCTCCAGCACGCGGTGCATCCAGCCGGTGCCTTCACGGCACGGGGTGCACTGGCCGCACGATTCCTTGTGGAAGAACTGGCTGATGCGGCAGGCGAACTTGACGCAGCAGACGCTGTCGTCGAGCACCACGATCGCACCCGAACCCAGGCCGGAGCCCAGCGCACGGATGGTGTCGTAGTCCATCGGCAGATCCTGCAGCTCGGCCGCGGTCAGTACCGGCATCGACACGCCGCCCGGGATCGCGCCCTTGAGGGTGCGGCCCGGACGCAGGCCACCGGCCATTTCCAGCAGGTCGTGGAACTTGGTGCCCAGCGGCACTTCGAAGTTGCCGCCGTTCTGCACGCAGCCGGACACCGAGAAGCACTTCGGACCGCCGTTGGCGGTCAGGCTCAGGCCCTTGAACCACTCCGGACCGTTGCGGATGATCGCCGGCACCGAACCATAGGTTTCGGTGTTGTTGATCGTCGACGGCTTGCCGTACAGGCCGAAGTTGGCCGGGAACGGCGGCTTGTAGCGCGGCTGGCCCTTCTTGCCTTCCAGCGATTCCATCAGCGCGGTTTCTTCGCCGCAGATGTACGCGCCGGCGCCCAGCGCACCGTAGATGTCGATGTCCACGCCCGAGCCCATCACGTTCTTGCCCAGCCAGCCATTTGCATAGGCGTCGGCCAGGGCCTGTTCGAAGTGCTCGAACGGCTCGTGGTGGAACTCACCGCGCAGGTAGTTGTAACCCACGGTCGAACCGGTGGCGTAGCAGGCGATCGCCATGCCTTCCACCACCGAATGCGGGTTGTAGCGCAGGATGTCGCGATCCTTGCAGGTGCCCGGCTCGGATTCGTCCGAGTTGCAGAGGATGTACTTCTGCATGTTGCCCTTGGGCATGAAGGACCACTTCAGGCCGGTCGGGAAGCCTGCGCCACCGCGGCCACGCAGGCCCGAGGCCTTGACCATCTCGATGACCTGCTCCGGCGGGATCTTCTCTTCGAGGATCTTGCGCAGGGCGGCGTAGCCACCGGTCTTCAGGTAGCTTTCGTACGACCACGGGGTGTCGTAATGCAGGGTGGTGTAGACCACCTGGTGCGGCAGCGGCGCGGGGCCGACCGGACCCTTGGATTCGTGGTGATGTGCCATGCCCTTACTCCAGCCCGTCCAGCAGCTCGTCGACCTTTTCCAGGGTCAGACGCTCATGGTAGTGACCGTTGATGACCATCATCGGCGCGCCGCCACAACCGGCCAGGCACTCTTCCTCGCGCTTGAGGTAGACGCGGCCGTCCGGGGTCGATTCACCGTGCTTGATGCCCAGCTTCTTCTCGCAATGGCGGACGATGTCCTCGGCGCCATTGAGCCAGCAGCTGATGTTGGTGCAGATGGCCACGTTGTTGCGGCCCACCTTCTCGGTCTCGAACATCGAGTAGAAGCTGGCGACCTCGTAGGCCCACACCGGCGGCAGGTCCAGGTACTTGGCCACGCCGGCGATCAGTTCGTCGGTCAGCCAGCCCTCGTTCTGCTCCTGGGCCGCATGCAGGCCCTGCAGCACGGCAGAGCGCTTGCGGTCCGGCGGGAACTTGGACAGCCAGTGATCGATGTGAGCGCGGGTCTTGTCGCTCAGCACCACCATCGGGTCGACGTCGCGCGCCGCCTCGAAATTACCTGTCGCCTTCATCGGCCGACCTCAGCGAAATGCATAACGTGAAATTCCAGAAACTGCGGCGCCGGCTTGCGCCGGCTGCCTGCAGCGGGCGTTGGCGTGGCGGACGGCATTACCGGTCAACCTCGCCGAACACCAGGTCGTAGGTACCGATCATCGCCACCACGTCGGCCAGCATGTGGCCGCGCACGATCGAATCGATCGAGGACAGGTGGGCGAAGCCCGGTGCACGCAGGTGCACGCGGAACGGCTTGTTGGCGCCATCGGAGACCAGGTAGCAGCCGAACTCGCCCTTGGGCGCTTCCACTGCCGCGTAGGTTTCCCCGGCCGGCACGCAATAGCCTTCGCTGAACAGCTTGAAGTGGTGGATCAGCGCTTCCATGTCGTCCTTCATGTCCTCGCGCTTGGGCGGAGCGACCTTGAAGTTCTTGACCATGACCGGGCCGGGGTTGGCCTTCAGCCACGCCACGCACTGCTTGATGATGCGGTTGGACTCGCGCATTTCGGCAACGCGGACCAGGTAGCGGTCGTAGCAGTCGCCTTCCTTGCCCAGCGGGATGTCGAAATCGACGGCATCGTACTTGGCATACGGACGCTTCTTGCGAAGGTCCCAGGCAATGCCCGAGCCACGCAGCATCACGCCGGTCATGCCCCACTGGTGGGCCAGTTCCGGAGTGACCACGCCGATGCCGACGGTACGCTGCTTCCAGATACGGTTGTCGGTCAGCAGGGTTTCGTATTCGTCGATGCGCTTGGGGAACTCGACGGTGAAGTTCTCCAGGAAGTCCAGCAGCGAGCCTTCGCGCGAAGCATTGAGCTGCTTCAGCGCCTTGCCCTTGTGCCAGCGCGATTCCTTGTACTTCGGCATGTGGTCCGGCAGGTCGCGGTAGACACCGCCCGGACGGTAGTACGCCGCGTGCATGCGCGCGCCGGAGACCGCTTCATAGCAGTCCATCAGCTCTTCGCGCTCGCGGAAGGCATACAGCATCACCGCCATCGCACCCAGGTCGAGCGCGTTGGAGCCCAGCCACATCAGGTGGTTGAGGATGCGGGTGATTTCGTCGTACATGGTGCGGATGTACTGCGCACGCTCCGGCGCTTCGATGCCCATCAGGGTCTCGATCGCGCGCACGTAGGCGTGCTCGTTGCACATCATCGACACGTAATCCAGGCGATCCATGTAGCCGATCGACTGGTTGAACGGCTTGGACTCGGCCAGCTTTTCGGTACCACGGTGCAGCAGACCCACGTGCGGGTCGGCGCGCATGATGGTTTCGCCGTCCATTTCCAGGATCAGGCGCAGCACACCGTGCGCGGCCGGATGCTGCGGGCCGAAGTTCATGGTGTAGTTGCGGATTTCCTGCCGGCTTTCGGCGGCGTTGCTGGCGAATGCTTCGCCGGCCTGGTGTACGTGGCTCACTTCACTGCCTCCTGCGCGCGCTCACCTTCTGCGGTCTGCAGACGGGCGTCGTCGCGGATCACGCGCGGCACGCCGACGCGCGGCTCCACCGAGGTGACCGGTTCGTAGATCACGCGCTTCTTTTCTTCGTCGTAGCGGACTTCGACATTGCCGATCAGCGGGAAGTCCTTGCGGAACGGATGGCCGACGAAACCGTAGTCGGTCAGGATCCGGCGCAGGTCCGGGTGGCCTTCGAAGATCACGCCGTACAGGTCGAACGCTTCGCGCTCGAACCAGTTCAGGCCCGGCCAGATGCCGGTCAGCGAGGACACCACCGGCAGCGCTTCGTCAGGGGCGAAGCAGCGCAGGTGCATCATCAGGTTGTGCTGGTACGAACGCAGCTGGGCGACCACGGCGAAACGCTGGGTCGGCATGTGCTGCGGGCGGGCACCGTCGGCGCCGTTTTCCTCGGTGGGGAACTCGCCCCACGCGAAACGGCCCTGGGCCTTGCCTTCGACGCCACGGCTGAAGCCCTGCGAGGACACGTCGGCGGTGTCCCATTCGTCGGAGCCATAACCGAGGTAGTCGACGCCGCAGAGATCCACGGCCTGCTCGAAACCAAACTCGTCACGCAGCGCCAGGGCGGTGGCGTGCCACTCGGCGGCAGGCACTTCCAGCGTCACTTCGCCGCGGGGTTCGACCACGATGACCTTCGCACCTGCGAAACGTGCGGAGAGTCGGTCGATGAAGGATGCTTGCTCTGCCATGGGGGCTTGGCGCGCTCTTGTCAGGTGAAGGGGTCAGCGGGCGATGGTCTGTGTACGCCAGATCTTCTTCTGCAGCTGCAGGATCCCGTACACCAGCGCCTCGGCGGTCGGCGGGCAGCCCGGGACGTAGACGTCCACCGGCACCACGCGATCACAGCCGCGCACCACAGAATAGGAGTAGTGGTAATAGCCGCCACCATTGGCGCAGCTACCCATCGAGATGACCCACTTCGGGTCCGGCATCTGGTCGTAGACCTTACGCAGCGCCGGGGCCATCTTGTTGACCAGGGTACCGGCCACGATCATCACGTCGGACTGACGCGGCGACGGGCGGAACACCACGCCGTAGCGGTCAAGGTCCAGGCGCGCGGCGCCGGCATGCATCATCTCGACCGCGCAGCAGGCCAGACCGAAGGTCATCGGCCACATCGAGCCGGTGCGCGCCCAGTTCAGCAGTGCATCGACGCTGGTGGTGACGAAGCCCTTTTCCAGCAGCGGGTTGTCGCCTTCCGGCCGCAGGATGTCATCAACCCGGCCTTCCGGCGTGGGGTTGTTCATGAGGCCATCGAGAGTCTGAATCACTCCCATTCCAGCGCTCCCTTCTTCCAGACGTAAATGAAACCGAGGAACAGCATGCCGACGAACAGGCCCATGGTGATGAGCGAACGGGCACCCAGCTCCATGAAGACCTGGGTCCACGGCACGATGAAGATGATTTCCAGGTCGAAGACGATGAACTGGATCGCGATCAGGTAATAGCGCACGTCGAACTTCATGCGCGCGTCTTCGAAGGCCTCGAAGCCGCACTCGTACGGCGACAGCTTTTCCAGATCGGGGCGGCGGGGACCGAGGAATCGACCAACCAGCATCAGCGTAATGCCGATACCGGTGGCAACGATCAGAAACAGCAGAGACGGCAAATATTCGGCCAGCACAGCGATTCTCTCTTGCCTCTGCCGCCGCGCCTGCAGGCGCTTTGGCATGGGGGAGTGGACGGGAATCTGCCTGGCGCCTTGCGCGCCAGACGAACCCGCTTTACTTACAAATGGTGCCCAAGAGGGGACTCGAACCCCTACGACTTGCGTCGCTACCACCTCAAGGTAGTGCGTCTACCAATTCCGCCACCTGGGCAAACGATCACATCAGACTATCTTCCCGATGCGCCGCGTATTGTAACCGGCTTCAGTCTTTCTGGGAGCCTTCCGAAGGCTTTTCTTCACCAGAAACCGAAGATTCCGCCTGAGCCGGCACATTCGCGGCCGGAACCGGGGCGGCCGGGACCGCATCGGCCTTCGGAACGGCCGGCAATTCGCCCGCCGGAGCCGCCGGAGCGACTGCCGCCGGGGCGGACATCAGGCCCAGATCCTGGTCGGCCGCCGGGCGGCTGCCATGACCGGCATACCAGGCCATGAAGAGGCTGATGCCGAAGAACACGACAGCCAGCCACTTGGTCGACTTGGACAGGAAGTTCGAGGCGCCGCGCGCACCGAACACCGTACCCGAGGCACCGGCACCAAAGCCCGAACCCGCCGCCGCACCCGAGCCACGCTGCATCAGGATCAGCGCGATCATGGCCACAGCGACCAGCACGTAGACGACATTGAGGATCAACATCAGCATTGGAAACCGCCCTCGGACAAAACTTCTAGGATTAGTTCGCGGCCGCCGCCCGTGCGATGGCCAGGAAGTCCGCGGCCACCAGGGAGGCGCCGCCGACCAGCCCACCATCGACATCCGGCTGCGCGAACAGTTCCCCGGCATTGTCGGGCTTCACGCTACCGCCGTAAACAATGGGCAGTGAATCAGCGATTCTAGCATCGATACGCGCGACTTCGCCACGGATGAACGCGTGCACCTGCTGCGCCTGCTCCTTGGTAGCGGTACGGCCGGTACCGATGGCCCAGACCGGCTCGTAGGCGACCACGGCCTTGGCGAAACCGGCCGCGCCGACCAGCTCCAGCACCGGCGCCAGCTGGCCGGCGATGACCGCTTCGGTCTGCCCGGCCTCGCGCTGCTCCAGGGTCTCGCCCACGCACAGCACCGGCACCAGGCCGGCGTGCTGGGCGGCGGCGAACTTGCGTGCGACCAGCTCGCTGCTTTCGTGGTGGTACTGGCGGCGCTCGGAATGGCCGACCAGGCCATAGCGGGCGCCGACCTCGACCAGCATGGCGGCGCAGACCTCGCCGGTGTAGGCGCCCTTCTCGTTGCTGCTCACGTCCTGCGCGCCAAAGGCCAGGCCGGTCTCGCCAAAGTCCTCGACCAGCTCGCCCAGGTACGGCAGCGGCGGCAGGATCACCACGTCCACCCCCTCCAGCGGCAGCCCGGCGGCGACCTGCCCCAGCAGTTCATTGGCGAATTGACGGCTGCCATGCAGCTTCCAGTTTCCGGCGACGATCTTGCGGCGCATGAGCGGGTGGCTCCTGTGTGAAGTCAGCCGGTCATGATACCCGTTACGGCAAAAATCCGTTTCCGTGTAAGCGGTTACATGGATTTTCAGCCAACGGCGCAGCCCCTCGTGGCGGGCCGGCTGGGTTGGGTGGGTCGCGGTGAGCCCGGTTGGATTTGGGGCTTGGCCGCGGCATCCATGCCGCGGACACCCCCGCCATCCCCACCCCCCCGGCCTCTGACACATTGCGGCGGTTCCGCCCGCCACGGAAAGAAAAAAGAAGATCAAGAGCAAAAGCGGCATTCCAGGTACCCCTGCCCCGCTTCGATCCAACAGATCTCATCCACGCATGGCGTGGATCTACCGTGTCGACCAAGGTCGACACCTACCGGGAATCACGATTTACCCACCGTCACCGGGAAACTGTCGGGGGTGGGGCGGTGTGGGTTGGCAGGACCGTTGGCGCCATGGGCCCGAGGCATGCCTCGGGCGGGTTGGGCAGGACGCCCAACCCCGGTCTTGCCGTGTGCGCAGGACAGCGCACACGAGCAAGGCGCCATCGAGCCCCCAGGGACGGGTTTACGGCGTGTCCTGCCAACCCACACCGCCCCGCCCAACCAGCAGAAACCCAGAGCCGCATTGGCTTTGGCTTTGGCTTTGGCCTCTGCGGGTGCAGGGCGCAGCCCTGCAAAGAAAAAGGCCGCCTTTCGGCGGCCTCACTTCTCATTACTTCAGCTTGATCTCGCGCAGGCGTTCCTCGAGGAAGCCGTGGGCGGTGATCGCCTCCGGGTACCGGCTCGGGTTCTCCGGGGTGATGCAGGACGGCAGCACGTCGATCAGATAGTCCGGGTTCGGGTGCAGGAAGAACGGCACCGAGTACCGCGGCTGGCGCGCCAGCTCGCCCGGGGGGTTGACCACGCGGTGGATGGTCGACGGGTACACGTGGTTGGTCAGGCGCTGCAGCATGTCGCCGATGTTGACCACGATGGTGTCCGCGTCCGAGGTGAACGGCACCCACTCGCCCTCGTGCGACTGCACTTCCAGGCCCGCGGCGCTGGCGCCGACCAGCAGGGTGATGAAGTTGATGTCGCCATGCGCGCCGGCGCGCACGTTCGGGATGTCGTCGGTGGTGATCGGCGGGTAGTGGATCGGGCGCAGGATCGAGTTGCCGAAGTTGGTCTTGTCGGCGAAGAAGTCTTCCGGCAGGCCGATGTGCAGGGCCAGCGCCGACAGTACGCGCGAACCCAGGTTGTCCAGCGCCTGGTACAGGCCGTAACCGCGCTCGCGGAAGCCCTCGACCTCGGTCGGCCACAGGTTCGGCGCCATCACGTCGCGGTACTTGGAGTCGTCGGCGATCTCGCGACCGATGTGCCAGAACTCCTTCAGGTCGAAATGCTTGGAGCCCTTGGCGGTCTCCACGCCGAACGGGGTGTAGCCGCGGGCGCCGCCACTGCCGGCCACGTGGTACTTGCGCTTGACCTCCTCCGGCAGGGCGAAGAAGGCCTTGAAGGCATCGTAGGCCGCGTCGATGTCGGCCTGCGGGATGCCGTGGTTGCGGATGCCCGCGAATCCCCATTGGCGGTAGGCCGCGCCCAGCTCGGCCACGAAGGCCTCGCGGTCGCTGTCGAAACGGGTGATGTCGAGGGTGGGGATCTGGCTCACAGCGGTTCCTGGCTTGTCGTTGGGTCTGGAAGGGCCAGCGCATTCATGGCCCACCTGAACATTGTGACAGATCGCCCGGGGGACGCCACTCGATACGAAGAAACAAACCGATACAATGCGCAACCCGCGCGCGGATTAACGATTCCGTCACAACCGGGACTCCCGCCCCTGCTCCACCTGCCGCCTCCGTCCTTCATGCGCCCTGCTGCTCCTTCTGCCAACACCTCCCTGCCCTCAGGCCCGGCACGTCACTGGCGCCGATTGGCCTGGTGGTCGCTGTTCGTGGCCGGCAACGCGCTGCTGGCGATGGCGATCACGCTCGGCAACGTACCGCTGGCCGACAACCCCGGTGGCGCAATCGGCCTGGTTTACCTGTCCGTCGCTCTGCCGGGGCATCTGCTCGCCTTCGGTGCCCTCGCAGGCCTGCTGCCGCTGCTGCTGGGCCTGTGGCAGCGCAGCGCGCGCACGCTGAGCATCAGCGCCGTGCTGCTGCAGGGCCTGTGGCTGTGCCTGCTGCTGGTTGATGCGAAGGTTTTCACTCTGTATCGGTTCCACCTCAATGCCATGGTGGTGAACATGGTGTTCGGCGGCGCGCTGCAGGACCAGGTCGCGTTGTCCTGGAAAACCTGGCTGCAGGCCGGACTGCTGGTCGCCGCCATCTTCGCCGCCGAAGGCCTGCTGGCCTGGGCATGCTGGAAGCTGTTGCCCGCCCTGCCCCGCCGCCGCCGGGTCCTGCAGGCCTGGGCGGTGGTCGCTCTGCTGATGGGGGGGGGCCAGGTCGCCACCGCCTACTACGATGCCCGCGGCGACCGCGACGTCATCGCGCAGTGGAACTACCTGCCCTGGGCGCAGCCGATCACCGCCAAGAGCTTCATGCGCAAACTGGGCGTTGTCAGCGAACAGCAGGCCGGCCTGCCTGACCCGCGGCATGCGCAGCTGCTGTATCCGCTGCAGCCCCTGCGCTGCCAGAACCCACATCGGCCGAATGTGCTGATGGTGGTGCTGGAGTCGCTGCGCCAGGACGCCATGACGCCGCAGCTGATGCCCAATACGACGGCACTGGCACAGGCTTCGCGCGTGTACGACCAGCATTTCAGCACCGGCAATGCCACCCGCTACGGCCTGTTCGGCCTGCTCTACGGCCTGCCCGGCGGCTACTGGCAGAGCATGCTGGACGAACAGCGCGGCTCGCAGCTGTTCCAGGTGCTGGGCCAGCAGGGCTACGACCTGCACCTGTACGGCAGCGCGCCGCTGTACAGCCCGGAGTTCGACCGCACCGCCTTCGCCGACGTACGCGACCAGCTGCACCAGGGCCCCTCCGCCCTGACGCCCGACAAGCGTGACGCAGCCATCGTCACCGCGCTGCAGAACGACATCCGCACCAGCCAGGCCGCGCAGCACCCGTGGTTCGGCTTCGTGTTCCTCGACTCCACCCACGCCGGCTACCACCTGCCCGCCAGCTACCCGCCGGTGGCCACGCCGATGGCCAAGGAGATCGACTTCCTGTCCTTCGGCCCGGACCACGACCCGACGCCGGAGCTCAACCGCTACCGCACCGCCGTGCACTACGCAGACAGCCTGGTCGGCTCGCTGCTGGACGACCTTCGCGCACAAGGCCTGGCCGAGAACACCATCGTGCTGGTCACCGGTGACCATGCCGAAGAGTTCAACGACCTCAAGCTGAACTACTGGGGCCACAACGGCAACTTCTCCGACTACCAGCTGCAGGTGCCGTTCGTGCTGCACTGGCCAGGCCAGGCCAGCGGCCATGAGATGCGCACCAGTTCGCATGAGGACTGGGTGCCGACGTTGATGCGCCACGCACTGGGCTGCGAGAACGCACTGAGCGACTTCAGTACTGGCCAGGACCTGCTGGCCGCGCCCACCACCAGCGAACGTGCGCTGGTGGTGGAGAGCTGGTCGCAGCGCGCGGTACGCCATGGCGATGCCATCTACGTGTTCGACAAGTTCGGCAACGCCACCGCGCTCGACCGGCACTACCGTCCGCTGCCGCAGCAGGCGCCGGACGCCGCCGCCATCCGCTCCGCATGGGAAGCGCTGACCCGCTTCCGCAACCGCTGAACTTCAAGGACCGATCCTGCATGAACCGTCCGCTGCGCATCCTGCATACCGAAGCCGCCAAGGGAATGGGCGGGCAGGAGATCTACATCTTCCGGCACATGCAGGTGATGCGCGCGCGTGGCCATGAAGTGTCGTTGCTGTGCCAGCCCGATGCGCGCCTGGCCACACTGGCACGCGACGACGGTTTCACCGTGCATACGCTGCGCATGGGAGGCCTGGCACGCCTGCTGCGCGGCGTGTGGTCGGTATCGCGACTGGTGCGCCGCGAACGCTACGACGTGGTCAACACCACCAGCCGCCGCGATGCGCTGATCGCCGCCGCCGGTGCACGCCTGGGCGGCACGCCGCTGGTGGTGCGCTCACGCCACCTGATGAGCCCGGTCAATTCGCTGCTGACCTATACCGGGCTTCCGCACCGGGTGTTGACCGTCAGCAGCTTCGTCAAGCAGCTGCTGGCCGACCGTGGCATTCCGGCCGAGCGCATCGGCATCGTGCCGCCTATCGCGGTTCCGCCGCGCTGGAGCGAGATCCGCAAGGCCGATCCCTGGCAGTGCCTGCAGGACGCGCGCGCGCAGGTGCGTGCCGAGCTCGGTTTCGGCGAACAGGACATCGTGGTCGGCTGCGTGGCGGTACTGCGCGAGCCCAAGGGCCATGCCGACCTGCTGCAGGCGATGATCCCGCTGTGCAAGGCCAACCCGGACCTGCACCTGGTGATCGTCGGTGATGGCCAGGCCGTGACGGAACGACTGCAGGCGATGTGCGCCGAGCACGGCCTGCAGCGCCAGGTGCACCTGCTCGGCTACCGCGATGGAGCCTGCCGGCTGATGGCCGGCTTCGACATCTTCGCGCTGGCCTCGCACAAGGAAGCGGCCGGCACCGTGTTCCTGGAAGCGGCTTATGTGGGCGTACCGATCGTAGCCACGCGGGTGGGTGGCGTGCCGGAGATGGTGGTCGATGGCAGCAATGCGATCCTCACCCGTTTGGGAGACAATGCCGCCCTGACAGGTGCCTTGCGCCTGCTGGTGGACGACCCGGAACGGCGGCGGCAGATGGGCCGCGCTGGCTGGGACTGGATGCACGGCGCACACCGCTTCACGCCGGACGGCCACGGTGAAGCCACCGAACACTACTACCACCAGTGGCTGAAGGAGCTGGGACATGGCTGATGCGCGAACCGTTCCGGTGCTGATGCACCACCATGTCAGCCCTTCGCCGGGCATGATCACCGTGTCGCCGGAAAACTTCGAAAGCCAGATCGCGTGGCTGGCAGGCAATGGCTGGACCTCACTGACGCTGGACCAGTACGCCGGCTTCCTGGCCGGCAAGCCGGTGCCGCGCAAGTCGATCGTCATCACCTTCGACGATGGCTACCTGGACAACTGGGTGTATGCCCATCCGATCCTGCAGAAGTACGGCATGCATGCCGTGGTGTTCGTGGTCACCGGCTGGATGGGCGAAGGCCCGGAACGTCCGCATGCCGGCATTGCCGGAGCGACGCTGCCGTCGACGCCGGACCATCGCGGCTGCGAAGCGGCGATCTACGAGCAGGACCGCAGTGACGATGTGATGATGCGCTGGAGCGAAGCACGTGCAGCCATCGCCGCCGGCACCTTCGAAGTGCATTGCCACACCCATACCCACACCCGCTGGCTGCGCCGTGACGATCTGGACCGTGCGCAGCGCCGCGCGGGCCTGAGCCGGGATCTGGCGATCTCGCGCGAAGTCCTGCAGGACAAGCTTGGCGACGTGTCCGATACCTTGTGCTGGCCGTACGGTGATTTCGACCAGGATCACATCGAAGTGGCGCGCGAGCAGGGCTTCCGCTACCTGCACACTACCCACCCGTTCGGCCGCAACGTGATCGGTGGCGACCCGGAACGCATCTATCGTTTTGCGATCCGCAACCGCCCGGCCAACTGGCTGCGCAAGCGCATCCGCCTGAGTTACAACCCGCTGATCGCGCCGCTGTTCAATGGGTTCAAGGCACGCCAGAAGAAGATGGTGCCGGGGCCCTGAGCACGCCATCCTCCCGGGCCGCCGCAAAAGAAAACGCCCCGGAATTCCGGGGCGCTTTCTTTGTACGGATGTGCAGTCGCCTCAGCTGGCGGCTTCACGCACCGCAGCGGACAAGCGGTCCAGCGTCTGCTGCATCAGCGTAGCGTCATCGGCTTCCACGGTGACCCGAACCACCGGCTCGGTACCGGACGGCCGCAGGAACGCGCGGCCACGGCCGGCTACGGCCTGCTGCGCCACGGCCAGCGCGGACTGCACGCTTTCAGACTGCACCGTGGCCTTGGCCGAGACATTGCCCAGACGCACGTTGACGGTCTTCTGCGGCACCCGCACCAGGCCCTTCAGTGCCTGGCGCAGGGTCTGCCCACTGTTGCGCAGCGCGACCAGCACCTGCAGAGCGCTGACGATGCCATCACCGGTGGTGGCCCGGTCCAGGCACAGCAGATGGCCCGACGCTTCCCCACCGAGTACACCGCCGCCTTCGACCAATGCCTGGTGCACGTAGCGGTCACCAACGTTGCTGCGCACGAACGGGATCTGCAGATCGGCGAAAGCTTTCTCCACGCCGTAGTTGCTCATCAGCGTGCCGACCACCGGGCCGCGCAGGCGGCCTTCGTCCTTCCAGGCGCGGGCCAGGATGTACAGCAGGTCGTCACCGTCGACCGGGTTGCCCTGGTCGTCGGCCATCAGCACACGGTCGCCATCACCATCGAACGCGATGCCGAGATCGGCACGGGTCTCGCGGACTTTGGCCGCCAGGTTGTCGATATGGGTGGAACCCACACCGGCGTTGATGTTGACGCCGTTGGGCTCGGCACCGATGCCGATCACCTCGGCCCCCAGTTCGCGGAACAGCAGCGGTGCGATCTGGTAGGTGGCGCCGTGTGCGCAATCCAGCACCAGGCGCACGCCACGCAGGTCGAACGCGCGCGGCACGCTGGCCTTGCAGAACTCGATGTAGCGGCCGACCGCTTCACGCGCACGCGATGCCTTGCCCAGCTTCTCCGATTCGGCGGTGGTGAACGGAACGTCCAGCGCCGCTTCCAGGGCAAGTTCGGTGGCATCGTCGAGCTTCTCGCCCTGGGCCGAGAAGAACTTGATGCCGTTGTCGTAATGCGGGTTGTGCGAGGCGCTGATGACGATGCCGGCGTCCACGCCCAGCGTGCGGGTCAGGAACGCCACCGCCGGGGTCGGCATCGGCCCCAGCAGCTGTACGTCGGCGCCGGCGGCGACCAGGCCGGCTTCCAGTGCCGCTTCGAACATGTAACCGGAAATGCGGGTGTCCTTGCCGATCACCACGATCGGCCGGCGCCCGTCCTGGCCGCGCTGGGCGACCAGGACACGGCCCAGGGCATTGCCCAGGCGCAGCACGAAGTCGGCCGAGATCACGCCCTGGCCGACCCGCCCACGGATGCCATCAGTACCGAAGTACTTGCGGCCTCCCATCAAGCCACCTCCGGCGCCGGCTGACGGCCCAGCATTGCCAGCAGATCGGACAGGCGGTCGCGCATTTCGCGGCGGTCGCAGATCTGGTCGATGGCACCGTGCTCCAACAGGAACTCCGAGCGCTGGAAGCCTTCCGGCAGCTTCTCGCGCACAGTCTGCTCGATCACGCGCGGGCCGGCGAAGCCGATCAGCGCCTGCGGTTCGGCGATGTTGATGTCGCCCAGCATCGCGAACGAGGCCGACACACCACCGGTGGTCGGGTGGGTCAGCACCGAGATGTACGGCAGGCCCGCTTCACGCAGCTTGCCCAGCGCGGCCGAGGTCTTGGCCATCTGCATCAGCGAGAACAGGCCTTCCTGCATGCGCGCACCGCCACTCTGCGAGAAGCACACGTACGGGGCGCCGATCTCGACCGCGGTTTCGGCGGCCAGCGCGAAACGCTCACCCACCACCGAGCCCATCGAGCCACCCATGAAGGCGAAGTCGAAGGACGAGGCCACCAGTGCACGGCCCTTGAGCAGACCGCGCATGGCGATCAGCGCGTCATATTCGCCGGTGTTCTTCTGCGCGATCTTGATGCGCTCGCTGTACTTCTTCTGGTCCTTGAACTTGAGCAGGTCGGTCGGACCCAGGCGCGCACCGATCTCGGTGGTGCTGTCGGCGTCGAACAGGGCGGCCAGGCGCGCACGTGCGCGGATCGCCATGTGGTGGCCGCACTTCGGGCAGACCTCCAGGTTCTCTTCCAGTTCCGGACGGTACAACGCGCTGCCGCAGTTGCTGCACTTTTCCCACAGGCCCTCGGGGACACTGCGCTTCTTGCTGGGGGTGTTGTCGGTGCGGATGCCGGACGGCATCAACTTGCTGAGCCAACTCATGCGGGAGGACACTTCCGTTCAGGGCGGCCCAAGGGCCGCAAAGGCGGACAGTCTAGCTCCGCTTTCCCCGCCCGTGCACCCCCTTGCCAGCCACGGGGCCGCCGGAAAAAACCATGCTGGGACGTACGTTTAGGTGCGGGGAAGTGCCGGCCGCTGGCCGGCAACCCTTGTCGCACACGCGGCCCCGGCGTGGGGCGGCCAGCGGCCGGCACTACCTCTCAGGCGTCCAGCGCCTGCCGCAGCGGAGCCAGGAAGGTTCGAGCGCGCTGTGCGGCCTCTTCAGCCGAGCCCGCTTCGGCCAGCGCCGCCACCAGCGCGCTGCCGACCACCACGCCGTCGGCCTGGCGGGCCATCGCCGCAGCACTGTCGGCATCCTTGATGCCGAAGCCGGCCACCACCGGCACCGAAGCACGCGCGCGCAACGCCTGCAGGCGGGCACTGGCGGCATCGCTGTCCAGGCGCTCGGACGCGCCGGTGACACCGGCAAAGCTGACGTAGTAGAGGTAGCCACGGGCCAGCGCCAGCAGCTTGTCGGCGCGCGCTTCGCTGGTAGTCGGCGACGCCAGCAGGACCAGTGCCAGGCCCGCTGCATCGAAGGCCTGCTGCGCTTCGCCGGCTTCTTCCGGCGGCAGGTCGACCAGCAGAACGCCGTCCACACCGGCCTCCACGGCTGCCGTTGCGAAGGCCGCGTAGCCATGGATCTCCACCGGATTCAGGTAGCCCATCAGCACCACCGGCGTCTGAGCGTCACGCTCGCGGAACTGCGCAACGGCCTTCAGCACGTAGCGGCTGCCAGCACCACGCGCCAGCGCGCGCTCGGAGCTGCGCTGGATGGTCGGACCGTCGGCCATCGGGTCGGAGAACGGCACGCCCAGTTCGATCACATCGGCACCGGCATCGACCAGCGCGTGCATGACCGGCACGGTGGCCTCCAGCGAGGGATCACCGGCGGTGATGAAGGGAATCAGCGCCTTGCGCTGCTGCTCGCGCAGTCGCTGGAAACAGGCATCGAGTCGGGAAACAGGCATCTCAGGCACATCCTTCAATCAGTTCAATCGCATCGCTGGTCCCCCAGTACATCTGGATGACCCTCCCTTCAAACAGTTCCACGCGGATGCCAAGGGCCGAGCCCGGGTCCTGCCAGGTGAGGTACTCGCCCTGGTCACCGTCGTAGGCATGCGGGCTAGATACCGGCGGCTTCGGGAACTGGGCCATGGCCTGGGCGCGGGTCATGCCGACACGCAGGCCGAACGGCCCGGGCTGCTGGGTCGGCGCCCCGCTCTCCGGATCCAGGCCGAGATCGAAACGGACGACGCGATCTTCATCGGTCATCATCGACACGCCGGGCGGCAGCCCCTTGCCGTCGTAGTACTCGCAACTGCCGCCGATGGCTTCGACCGCCCCTTGCGCGGTCCACGGCCCGAGTGCCTTCAGATCGGTCATATGCTGGCCGATCAGCACCTCGCCGGCATGGTCCAGCGCCACCGAGGCCACCGCGGGCGCGTCATCGCTGTCCTTATCTTCCACAGACGGCGGATCGTCGATCGGCGTACGCGCCATCGGGTCAAGATCATCGTTGGCGGCCCGCTGCACAGGCTGCGTGGTGGCCTTGGCGGCCGGTGCCAGCAACGGCGGCTCCGGCGGCTGGCACGCGGCCAAGCCCAGCGCCAGCAGCAGCACGCCGCTGTTCCGCAGCCGCGCGCTCACAGCACCAGCCCTTCACGCGCGGCGATGGTGTGCACGTCCTTGTCGCCACGGCCGGACAGATTGCAGAGGACGATCTGGTCACGCGGACGACCGCGCGCCAGCTTGATCGCCTGTGCCAGCGCATGGCTGGATTCCAGCGCCGGCAGAATGCCTTCGGTGTGCGCCAGCAGGTGGAAGGCCTGCAGCGCTTCCTCGTCGGTGATGCCGAGGTAACGTGCGCGGCCGGTATCGGCCAGGAACGCGTGCTCCGGCCCGACACCCGGGTAGTCCAGGCCGGCTGATACCGAGTGGGTCTCGATGATCTGGCCGTCGTCGTCGCACAGCACATAGGTGCGGTTGCCGTGCAGCACGCCCGGCCGACCCGCCGCGATCGATGCAGCGTGGCGCCCGGTGCTGATGCCATCACCGGCAGCTTCGGCGCCGACGATCTCGACCTGGCGATCATTGAGGAAGGCATGGAACAGGCCGATGGCATTGCTGCCGCCGCCGACGCAAGCGGTGATCGCATCCGGCAGGCGGCCGTACTCGGCCAGCATCTGCTCGCGTGCTTCGCGGCCGACGATGGCGTTGAAATCGCGCACCATGCGCGGGTACGGATCCGGACCAGCCACGGTGCCGATGATGTAGAAGGTGTCCTGCACGTTGGTGACCCAGTCGCGCATCGCTTCATTGAGCGCGTCCTTCAGGGTGGCCGAGCCGGAGGTGACCGGCACCACCGTCGCACCGAGCAGCTTCATGCGGTAGACGTTGATCTTCTGCCGCTCGATGTCGGTGGCGCCCATGTACACCACGCATTCCAGGCCCAAGCGCGCGGCAACGGTGGCACTGGCCACGCCATGCTGCCCGGCACCGGTCTCGGCGATGATGCGCTTCTTGCCCATCCGCGCGGCCAGCAGCGCCTGGCCGATGGTGTTGTTGATCTTGTGCGCACCGGTGTGGTTCAGGTCCTCGCGCTTGAGCAGGATCTGCGCACCGCCGACATGATCGCTCAGGCGCTGGGCGTGGTAGATCGGGCTCGGCCGGCCCACGTAATGGGCCAGGTCGCGGTCATAGGCCAGCTGGAATTCGGGGTCCTGGCGGGCCTGGTCATAGGCCTGGGCCAGTTCCTGCAGCGGGCCGACCAGGGTTTCGGCGACGAAGCTGCCACCGTAGCGGCCGAAGTGGCCCTGGGCATCCGGGAAGGCGTGGTAGTCGGCAATGGGGGAGGCAGACATGGAAGCGACCGCTGGTTCGAGACAGGTGGATACTCTAGCGCACGGGTCGTGACCGGAAAATGGATATTATCTGGCGCATATCGTCAGGAAATCTCACATGAGTCGTTCCCTGCTGCCTCCCCTCAATGCGCTGCGTGCGTTCGAGGCCACCGCCCGTCTGGGCGGGGTTGGGCGCGCCGCGCAGGACCTGCATGTCACCCACGGCGCGGTCAGCCGGCAACTGAAGCTGCTGGAAGACCATCTCGGCCTGGCGCTGTTCCAGCGTGCCGGCCGCGGCCTGCGCCTCACCGCTGCGGGCACGCGACTGCAGGCCGCGTGCAGCGAGGCGTTCAGCGGCATCGAAGACTGCGTGCGCGAGCTGCGCCGGCCGACGGCGGCCCCAGCACTGGTGCTGGGCTGTAGCGGCAGCGTACTGGCGCGCTGGATGATCCCGCGCCTGCCCGTGCTGCAGGCCGCCCTGCCCGGCGTGCGCCTGCAGTGGTCGGCGCTGGATGGCAGTTTCACCGAAGCACAGGCGGCGCTGGATGCCGTGCTGCTGCTGGCGCAGGGGCCGTGGCCACGGGGCTGGCAGGTGCGTGAGCTGGCGCCGGAACGGGTCGGCGTGGTGGTGGCACCCTCGCATCCGGCCGCGCAGCGCCTGCGGCAGGTACCGCCCTCGGCGCTGCTGCAGGAAACGCTGCTGCACACCAGCTCACGGCCACAGGCGTGGCCGGCGTGGGCGCAGGCGCACGATCTGGACACCGCGAAGCTGCAGCTGGGCACCGCTTTCGAACATCTGTACTACCTGCTGGAAGCAGCCGTGGCCGGGCTGGGCCCGGCGATCGCACCGGAGCCACTGGTGGCCGAAGATCTGGCAGCAGGCCGGCTGGTCGCACCGTGGGGGTTTACCGCCACCGGCGGCTTCTGGGTGCTGGCGCGGCCGGATGGCCCGGCCGATGCACGGGTGGACGCCCTGGCCGACTGGGCAGCAGCGCAACTGCAATGAGACGAGGCCCCGGGCGGCGTTCACCGCCCGGAGCCGGCAACACAGGCCTCAGCGACCGCCCATCGCGACCCGCTGCTGCTCCTCATGCACCTGCTGCTGGTGCGAAGGATCTGCCAGCAGCTTGGCACTGGTCTGCTCCAGCGACGGCGGCGCCTGGGCCAGGTCGACCGCGGTGCGGAAGCCCGGCGTCGTGCCCATCACGAACGCCTTGCCATCCTGCACCGTGATGCTCTGCAGCTTGTCGGCCGCGTCGATTCCGTTCTGCTTTGCATGCAGGGTGATATTGGCGGCAGCCTCTTCGGAAAACACGCTGGGAAGCTTGCTGCGGACAGCGTTGTGCAGTGCGTGGTCCGGATGCGATGCATCGTTCAGCGACGGCCCCTTCGGTACAGCCGCTGCAGGTTCATGGCCCTGCGCACGGCCCGCCGCCAGCGCGGCAGCGGTCTGGCGACCGACAATTCCATCGGCCACCAGCCCCTGCTGTTTCTGCAGCGCGATCACCGCTTCGCGGGTGTGATCACCAAAACGACCATCCTCTGACAACCGATGGCCCTGCGCATCACGCACACCGAGCTGGTTGAGAGTCTGCTGCAACGCTTGCACGTCGGCGCCACGCTGCCCCTGCTTCATCACCTCGCTGGCCGCCGTGTGTGATGCAGCCGGCTGCACGGTGGCGGTTGGCCGGGACAGCGCAGGTTCGCCATTGCCGTGCAGCGGCGCGCGCACCTGGAATTCCGGCTTCGGTGTCAGCGCACCAACGATGCGGGTGCTTCCGCCATCCCAGTACCCGCCCGGCCGGATGGTGACTTCGGCCGGCCCGGTGCTTCCCTGTGAACCGATGAACTGGATGTTTCCCTGCGCGTCGTAGCCTTTGAAAATGCCGACATGCTGGCCCTGCGACGAGGAGAACATCAGGATGTCGCCCTGCTTCAGCGATCCGTTCGGTTTGCGTGCTTCGGCAGCCGAGGTCACATCGAAATGCTCGCGTGCGTAAGCCGTGGTGTTCGCACCATTGAACAGCGTCGACGTAGTGAACCCCGCAGCGTTCTCGCCACGCACGTCGTAACCCGCGTTCTTCAGGCCTCGCCATACGAACGCCGAGCAATCCACGCCGAAGCGTCCGTCACCATCGAGGTCACGCTCCAGCCGGCTGCTGTCGCGACCCGGGCGCGGATGGTCCGGGCGCCCGTATTCGTACTGGCGGCCTGAGGCCATGAAATGCTGATAGGCCTCGTTGTAGAGCGCGGCACTGCCGACTGCAGCCGCGGCCTGGCCCGCAGCGGGCGCCGCCGCCGAAGGCGTCTGTACCTGCGGTTGGGTCTGGGCCTGCACGGGCGCAGCCGCCGCTGTGCGCGTAGGAGGCTGCTGCGTGGCAACCTCACCCGGCTGCCAGCCCTCGAAACGGCGGATGCCGTCGGCCAGCACTTCACGCTCGCGCACGCTCATCTGGCCGACGGTCTTCGAGCGCAGGTCGACACCCTGGCGATCGCCTTCGGCATAGATGGTGGCCGCCTGCTCCTTGTGGTGGGTGGTGCCGCTGTAATCCTTGGTGGAGTAGCTCGGCAGCATTTCCTCCACGGTCTTGTCGCCGAACCGGCGTTCGAGCAGCTGGATCTTCGCCACCCGGCCGGCTTCATAGCTTTCGAAAACCGCGTTGCCCCATTGGTCGAGATCGACCACGCCCTTGTAGCGCCCCTGCGCCGATTCCAGCGCCTGCTCGCGGGTACGCGGATTGGTCACCGTCTTGTCCGCGCTGCCGGCGAATTCAAACTTGAGATTGCCAGGATTGTTGTTGCGCCACGAGACGCTGCCGCCTGATCGTTCGACGACACTGCCATCGTCCATTTCCAGCGTGCGCGTGGTACCTACGCTGCTGACCAGCCGGGTGATTTTTGGATCCGACATGAGCTGTTCCTTTGCCAGTGGTTGATTGGACCGCTCCCCTGGCGGTGATTACATTCCGTTGGAAAACACGTCGAGCACGTCCGCACTGACCCAGCCCTGTGCGCAGTTCCCGGCGTAACGTCCCGGCGCCGCCGCATGGCAGGCCTCGCCCCCCGTGGTCGCCAGGCCAGTGAGCGGCCTGTCGCCATAGGTGTCACACAACGTGTTGCCCTTGCACTTGCCGACCGTCGCAGCGGGAACCGCAACGACGTAATAGAACAGCGGGTTCTGTCCGGTGCGCCCGATGCCCTGCACGCAGACCAGCTGCCCCTTCGACAGCTTCGCGGTCACGCTGGCCTTGCTGCCGGTGGATGGCACCGCACTCAACGTCTCCACGCCCTTGGCATCGGCTACGCCCGCGAAGAAACCCTGGTCGCCACAGTCCGGCGACAGTTCGACATCGTAGAAATCACCGCTGTCCACATCGCCGGCCGTGCAGCCGCTGCCCGTACTGGCGTTGCTGCATTTCACGCCACTGGCCTGGATCAGCGCAGCCAGGCCGTCGGCTGCCGGTGCTGCCGCCGGAACCGTGGCCGGTGCTGTGGCAGGTGCATCTGCCGGTGCGGCAGCGGCCGGTGCCGATGCGGTCGGAGCGGATGAGTCACCGGCCGCACACGCGCCCAAGGCAAGCAGCAGGCTGGGCACGAGCGTCAGGCGGGCCAGGCGGATACGGCGGGAAGAGAGATGGGGCATATCCATTGCGTCCTCGTTCGAAAGGTAAGGCGTATCTCGAGGGTGCGGCCAGCGACACGCACACGGCATCGCACCCAGCCAAGACAGGCTGGGCGCATTGTGTCCGATCAGATGTTCGGGGGGTGTCGACTTTTTGGCGCTGGAACCTGAATTACCCGAAAGCGTGATACTCATCGCATTCAGGATTCGCCCGCCTTCACGGCACGGCGGAACGCACCGTCGACGATGACATTCCGGGTGACCCCTCAGGTGACGCGGATCACTCCAGAACGGTGCAATCCGCGCGACGCACTTCTTCGACGAAGGTGCGCATCTTGTAGCCGTCCTTGATGCCCGGCTCCAGCTCGATGCCGCTGGACACGTCCACGCCCCACGGCAGCGTCGCCAGCACAGCATCGTAGACGTTCTCAGGGTTCAGGCCACCGGCCAGCAGGAACGGCCGGTGCAACCCGGTCGGAACGCGGCCCCAGTCGAACGCCACGCCGGTGCCGCCACCGCCACCCGGGGCGTGGCTGTCGAACAGGAAGCCGGCAGCGCTGGGGTAGCGCAGCTGCAGGGTGCGGGCGTTGACCTCTTCACGGCCGCCCATGGCGATCGCCTTCAGGTACGGCATGTTGAAGCTGCGGCAGAAGCTTTCGTCTTCCTCACCATGGAACTGCAGCAGGGTCGGACGTACCGTACGCAGCACCTCGCGCACTTCCTCCTTGCTGTTGTTGCGGAACAGCGCCACCACGTCGACCATCGGCGCGATCGCCTGGCGCATCGCGCGGGCCTCGGCCGGTGCAACCCGGCGGCTGCTCTCGCGGGCAAAGATGAAACCCACTGCGTCCACGCCCAGCTCACCGGCCAGGCGGACGTCGCCGGCACGGGTCATTCCACAGAACTTGATGCGCGTACGGTAGTAGGAACGGCTCATAGCGTGACCTCGGCGGGCAGATGCCAGTTGTCGGGGTACAGGGGCCCAAGGAACACCAGGCCCTGCGGCGGTGCGGTGGGACCAGCTACGGTGCGGTCGCGCCCGGCCAGCAGTTCGGCGATCCATTCCACCGGTTTTTCGCCGCTGCCCACCAGGATCAACGATCCGACGATATTGCGGACCATGTGATGAAGAAATGCATTGCCACGTACTGCGACTTCGATCACTTCGCCATGACGGCTGACCTGCAGCGACTGCAGTTCACGCCGCGCATGCAGCGCCTGGCACTGCACCGAACGGAACGCGCTGAAGTCATTCTCACCAAGCAATGCCTGGCCGGCGGCGTGCATCAGGGTCTCGTCCAGCGCACGGCGCTCCCAGCTCAGGGTCTGCCGGTCCAGCGCCGGCCGTACCTCGCGGTTGAGCAGCCGATAGCGATAGCGGCGCGCACGCGCGGAGAAGCGGGCGTGGAAATCATCGGCCACCGGCACGCACCAGCGCACGGCGATCGAGCGCGGCAGGCGGGTGGTGGTGCCGAGCATCCAGGCGCGCGGATCGCGCACCACGTCGGTATCGAAATGCACGACCTGGCACTGGCCATGCACGCCGGCATCGGTGCGGCCGGCGCAGACCACCTGCAGCGGCGCATCAGCCACCGATGACAGGGCCTGCTCGAGGCTGGCCTGCACGCTGGGACCACCCTCGCCCAGGTTCTGCCAGCCCCTGAAATCGCTGCCGTCGTACTCGACGCCAAGCGCATAACGCATGTGCTACCTCGATGTTGCGGATGGGGCGGCGCTCAGGCCGGATCGCGTTCGGACCAGACCGCCAGTTCGTTGCCACCGGGCTCGACGAACTGGAAGCGGCTGCCACCGGGGAAGGAAAACACCGCGCGCACGATCTCGCCGCCGGCTTCGCGCACGGCGGCCTCGACCGGTGCCAGTGCGTCGGCATACAGCACCAGCAGCGGTGCACCGCTGTCGCTGGCCCGCTGCGGCTGGCCACGGAAGAAGCCGCCCTGCAGGCGGCCATCGTCGAACGCCGTGTAGTCGCTGCCGTAGTCGACGAACGACCAGCCGAACACCTTCTCGAAGAAGGCACGGCTGGCAGCCGGGTCGCTGGACGCGAATTCAACGTAGTCGATGCGGCGTTCGCGGCTCATGGCAAGGTCCTTGTCGGCAGATTCGGTCACGGCAGGCGGGCCAGCAGTTCGCGGGCCTGGGCCTGGCTGTGCAGGTCACCGCCTTCGGCGACTTCCAGCAACAGGGTGCGCGCCGTCTGCGCGTCGCCCAGATCGAGGTAGGCAATGGCCAGTTCCAGGCGCTCCTGGCCGGCACGTGGCGACCAGCCGGCGTCGTCGGCAGGCACGGCCGCGCTCGACGCGATGTCGTCGGAATGAGAGGCCTCGATGCTGCCATGGTCGATGCCGTCGACGGCTTCGGGATGAGCGGCATCCGCCGGCGCCTCGTTGTCATGCGCGTCGGCCGGCAGATCGAACACGCCGCGGAACTGCGGCTGCTGTTCGGCATGCAGTGCGTAGTCCGGCACCGCCACTTCGGCCGGCGCCTGCGGTACAACGCGTTCGTCCTGCAGCGGCGCGGCGACGACAACCTCGTCGGCGGTGGTTGCGGAATCGTCCCAGCGCGGCAGATCGGTCACCGCTTCGGGCAAGGCCACCGCGTCCTCGTCGCGCAGCGTGTCGGCCTGCCAGTCGGCCCGTACCGCGTGCTCGGCGACGGGTTCGGCGACCACTACGTCGTGCACTTCGGTTTCGGTCGCCCAGTCGGGCATCGCCGGTTCCTGGCGGCCGTTGCCGGCAACAGCCGATGACCACGAGGACTGCTCGGCCAGCGTATCCAGCGCCGCACCCGCCGGCACCGCTGCGGCCAGGCCGGCGGCATCGTCTTCCTCACGCAGCGGCGGCAGCGGCGACGGCTTGCGACGACGCAGCAGCCAGGCGGCGCCCGCCGCCAGCAGCAGCACCGGCAGCCCCAGCCAGTACCACGGCGTTGCCGCATCGCGGGCATCCGGTGCCTGCGTCAGGCGCTGCTGCGCGGCGGCCAGGTCGTTGTCCTTCATCGCGATCAGCGACTGCTGCTGTTCCTTGAGCTTTTCAAGGTCGGCCACGCGCTGCTTCAGCTCGCCGATCTCGGCATCGCGGGTGGCGATGTCCTCACGCGCCTGGCGCAGTTGTTCGTTGCCCAGCATGTCACCCTCGCTGCCGGCAGCGGTGCCGGTGGTTGTGCCCGCGTGCGCGGCGTCGGACGCCAGCGCCGGAGCGATCTCAAGTCGTGCCCCATTGGCCGCAGCCGGGGAAGAAGCGTTCGTGGCTGCCGCCCTGGCAACCGGTGCGGCCATGCCCACCGGTTGCGGCACGGTACGTGCCTGCCGCCATTGCGCGGCATGCTCGCGCACGAGCGTCGCCGCTTCGGCAGCGTCGACCGCAGCAAGCGCATCACTGCCGGGCATGCGCAGCACCGCACCCTGCTTGAGCAGGTTGACGTTGCCGCGGATGAAGGCTTCGGGATTGGCACGCAGCAGGGCGATCATCGCGCGGTCGCGACTGACCTGGTTGCCACGTGCCACCGCACTGGCGATCTGCGACAGGGTCTGCCCGCGCTGCACGGTGATGCTGCCATCGGCCGCCGGTGCAGCAACTGGCGCGGAGGCCGCACGCGGGCGTGCCGGTGCTGGCGCCACCGCTGGTGGCGGCGTCGTGGGCGTCTCTGCTGCTGGCACCGAAGCCGGTGCAGGTTCGCGCACGATGGTATTGGAGAGCGTACCGGCCGGCGCGACGATTTCCGGCTCGGCCACGGCCAACGCACTGGGTGGCGCATCGACCAGTGCCGAGTACTCACGCACCAGGCGGCCCTGGCCCCAGTCGGCTTCGATCAGGAAGCTGAGCGACGGCGTCTCCACCGGCGCCTGCGAGGTGACGCGCACCACCGCCCTGCCCTGCGTGTCGCGGGTCAGTTCGAACTGCAGTTCACTGACCAGTCCGGTTGGCCGCTGCAGGCCGACACGTTCGAAGGTGACCGGTGAGGCCAGCGCCACGCGCAGGTTTTCCAGTTCGGACGGGTCCGCCGAGACCACCGGGATTTCGGCCAGCAGGGGCTGGCCCGGCTTGGACAGGACCCGGATGTCGCCCAACCCCAGGGCAAGCGCCGAACTGCTGGCCAGGGCGAGCAGTGCGGCGGACAGATAGGTGAGCGGGCGCTTTGCGCCCTTGGCCCGTTTATTCATGGGCAACACTATAAAGCGTGCGGACCGGGGTCCGCACCCACCGATGGGAGACCTTCGGTAGTGCCGGCCGCTGGCCGGCATACACGCACGCCCCCATCACGGCAATGCCGGCCAGCGGCCGGCACTACCGATGAGGCAACCGCTGTGATCAGCGCTGCTCGGCGGCGACCAGCTCGGCCAGCTGCACGGCATTCAACGCCGCGCCCTTGCGCACGTTGTCCGACACGATCCACAGGTTCAGGCCGCGCGGGTGCGACAGGTCCTCGCGGATGCGGCCGACGTACACCGCGTCGGCGCCCGACGCATGCGTGACCGGGGTCGGGTAGCCGCCAGCCTCGTGGCGATCCACCACTTCGATGCCCGGCGACTGCTCCAGCAGCGCGCGTGCTTCGGCCACGGTGACCTTGTCGCGGGTCTCGATCGCGACCGACTCGGAGTGGCCGTAGAACACCGGCACACGCACTGCAGTCGGGTTCACCAGGATGCTGTCGTCACCGAGGATCTTGCGGGTCTCCCAGATCAGCTTCATCTCTTCCTTGGTGAAGCCATTGTCCTGGAAGTCGTCGATGTGCGGGATCAGGTTGAAGGCGATCTGCACCGGGAAGCGCTGCGGATCGATTTCCTGGAAACTCAGCAGCTGGCCGGTCTGCTTGCCCAGCTCCTCGGTTGCCGAACGGCCACCGCCGGACACCGACTGGTAAGTGGAGACGTTGATGCGCTCGATGCCGTACTTGCGATGCAGCGGCGCCAGCGCCACCAGCATCTGCATGGTCGAGCAGTTCGGGTTGGCGATGATGCCGCGCGGACGGTTGGCGACCTGCTCCGGGTTGACCTCGGACACCACCAGCGGCACGTCATCGTCGTAACGGAAGGCCGAGGAGTTGTCGATCACCACCGCACCCGCTGCGGCGAACTTCGGTGCATATTCCTTCGACACGCTGCCGCCGGCCGAGAACAGGGCGATCTCGACGCCGCTCGGATCGAAGGTGGCCAGGTCCTGGACCTTGACCTTCTGGCCGTTGAACTCGATCTCGCCGCCGGCCGAACGCTCGGAGGCGAGGACGCTCAGGGTACCGACCGGGAAATCACGTTCGGCCAGGATCGACAACATGGTCTCGCCGACCGCACCGGTGGCACCGACGACGGCGACGTGGAAACTGCGCTGTGCATTGCTCATGGGGGAAACTCTCACGAAAACGGGGATGGGGAAAAAAACACGCACGACAGCTGGGTTCGGGGAACCTCCTCAAGCGGGGCGCGCGGAGGTTCCCTATCGTTTCCCGGTTTTTTTGCCCAGAGTCACGCGCGCGGCCATCGCCGCGTCAGCGTTGATCGCGCTCGGCATGCGCGATGGGCCGCCGTCCAGGCCGAGCCCGGCAACCAGATTATCCACGGCCAGCTGTACCATCGCCGTGCGCGTGGCCAGCGAGGCGCTGCCGATGTGCGGAGTGAGCACGACGTTGCGCAGCGCCAGCAGTTCGGGGCGTACCTTTGGCTCGCCTTCGTACACATCCAGACCCGCTGCAGCAAGGCGGCCGTTGGCCAGCGCATCGGCCAGCGCGATCTCATCGACCAGGCCACCGCGGGCGATGTTCACCAGCGTCGCCGACGGCTTCATCTTCGCCAGCGCGGCGGCATCGATCAGGTGGTGCGAGGCCGGGGTATACGGCAGCACCAGCAGCAGGTGATCGGACTGCGCCAGCAGCGTGTCCAGGTCAACGTAACGGGCCGCCACCTCCGCTTCGGTCGCGGCCGGAAGCTGCGAACGGTTGTGGTAAAGCACCTTCATGCCGAAACCATGCGCGCCGCGACGGGCGATGCCCTGGCCGATGCGGCCCATGCCGAGGATACCCAGCGTGCTGCCGTGGATGTCGGCACCGAGCATGGTCTGGAACGACCACTGCTGCCACTGGCCTTCGCGCAGCCAGCGCTCGGATTCAGTGATGCGGCGCGCGGTGGCCATCAACAGAGCGAAACCGAGATCGGCGGTGGTTTCAGTCAGGACGTCCGGGGTATTGCTGGCGAGGATGCCGGCCGCGCTGAGCGCGTCGACGTCCAGGTTGTTGTAGCCCACCCCGACATTGGCGATCACCTGCAGCTGCGCGGCGCCGGACACCTGGGCCGCACCGATGCGCTCGTTGAGGGTGATGATGGCGCCGTCGGCGCTGGCCAGCTGTTCGGCGATCTGGTCGGGCGACCACGCGGTGACGGTGTCGGTGCTGCGCAGCTGCACTCGATCGCGCAGCGGCGCGATGGCCGCGTCGATCAGCGGCTGGCTCACCCACACGGTCGGCCGCGTGTCAGCCATCGATCTGCCCGGGAATACGCGGGGTGATCGTGCCAACATCGCCGCACTGCGCGCGATGACGCAGCGCCTGGTCCATCAGCACCATCGCCACCATCGCCTCGGCGATCGGGGTGGCGCGGATACCGACGCAGGGATCGTGGCGACCGGTGGTGACGACCTCCACCACGTTGCCGGCCGTGTCCAGCGACGGGCCGGGCAGGCGCAGGCTGGAAGTCGGCTTGAGCACGATCGAGGCGACCACCGGCTGGCCGGTGGAAATGCCACCGAGGATGCCGCCGGCATGGTTGCTGGCGAAGCCCTGCGGGGTCAGCAGGTCG
Organism: Stenotrophomonas sp. TWI1409; assembly: GCF_039673015.1. Lineage (NCBI taxonomy): Bacteria > Pseudomonadati > Pseudomonadota > Gammaproteobacteria > Lysobacterales > Lysobacteraceae > Stenotrophomonas > Stenotrophomonas sp. TWI1409. Next base: position 3,420 of record NZ_JBDJKU010000035.1, on the reverse strand, counting down.
CGGTGTTCGGTGCCCTTCTGTGCGGCGCTGGCGAAACCGTCGCCGATCTCAACGCCCTTCACCGCGTTGATGCTCATCAGCGCGGCAGCCAGTTCGCCATCGAGCTTGCCGTAGATCGGCTCGCCCCAGCCTGGCGGCACGTTGTCGGCCACCACGTCCACGCGCGCACCGACCGAATCACCGGACTTGCGCAGCGCATCCATGTACGCCTCCAGTTCCGGCACCTGTGCGGCGTGCGGCCAGAAGAGGGGATTGTCTTCCACCGCCGACCAGTCGAAACCGGCCGGCGTGATGTCGCCGAGCTGCGACAGGTAGCCGCGCACGGTCACGCCGAAGCGCTCGGCCAGCCATTTCTTGGCGACTACGCCGGCGGCCACGCGCATGGTGGTCTCGCGCGCGGAAGAACGGCCGCCACCGCGCGGGTCGCGGATGCCGTACTTGTGCCAGTAGCTGTAGTCGGCATGGCCCGGCCGGAACTGCTGGCCGATGTTGGCGTAGTCCTTGCTGCGCTGGTCGGTGTTGCGGATCAGCAGGGCGATCGGCGTGCCGGTGGTCAGGCCCTCGTACACGCCGGACAGGATCTCGACCTCGTCCGCCTCGCGGCGCGCTGAGGTGTGCCGGCTCTTGCCGGTAGCGCGACGCTGCAGGTCGTGGGCGAATTCGGCCGCGTCCAGCGCCAGCCCCGGAGGGCAGCCATCGATCACGCAGCCGATGGCCGGCCCGTGCGACTCGCCGAACGTGGTGACGGTGAACAGCTTGCCGAACGAATTGGAGCTCACGGGCGCTGCGCCGCCAGCTCGGTGATGCGCGCGCTGTGGGCGATCAGCTCGCGGCATTCGACCGCGAAGATGCCCATCTGGCCGACCTTGAATTCGATCCAGGCGAAGTCGACTTCCGGCAGCAGCTTGATCAGGTGCTGCTCGGACTCGCCCACTTCACAGATCAGCAGGCCGTCCTCGCTCAGGTGCAGCGGGGCATCGCGCAGGATCTTCAGCACCAGGTCCAGGCCGTCGTCACCGGCACGCAGGCCCATCTCCGGCTCGTAGGAGTATTCCTGCGGCAGGGCATCGGTCTCGTCGTTGGTGACGTACGGGGGGTTGGTGACGATCAGGTCGTAGTGGCGACCGGTCAGGCCGTTGAACAGGTCCGACTTGAGCAGGGTCACGTTGTGCGCCTGCAGGCGTTCCTTGTTTTCCTCGGCCAGCGACAGCGCGTCGTCGCTCAGGTCGACACCGTCCACTTCCCAGTTCGGGTAATAGTGGCCCATGGCGATGGCGATGCAGCCCGAACCGGTGCACAGGTCCAGCGCACGGCTGACATCGCGGCCGGCCAACCACGGCTCGAAGCCGCACTCGATCAGTTCAGCGATCGGCGAGCGCGGCACCAGGGCGCGCTTGTCGCTCTTGAAGCTCAGACCGGCGAACCAGGCCTCACCGGTCAGGTAGGCGGCCGGGATGCGTTCGTCGATGCGACGCTGGAACAGTTCCAGCACACGCACCTTCTCTTCCTGCAGCAGACGCGCCTGGCCGTAGGCCGGGCCCAGATCGTGCGGCAGGTGCAGGCTGTGCAGCACCAGCTGGGTGGCCTCATCCAGCGCGTTGTCGTAGCTGTGCCCGAAGGTCAGCCCGGCTTCGTTGAAACGGCTGGTGCCGTAGCGGATCAGATCGATGATCGTGTGGAGTTCGGCGGCCGTTTCAGCGGTCATGGCGGTACTGCGGGCAAAGTGGCCCTCGATTATAGGGGCTGGCGCCCGCGGCGGCATCCGTTGCGGCAGAAACGATCGAGCCGCAGCCGGTATGATGGAGCCCACTTCGCGCGGGGGCTCCCATGTTCAATCGCAACGCCGGCATCATCCTGCTGATCGCCCTGGCGGCGGGTCTCGGCCTGCTGGCCGCCCAGCAGGTGTTCGCGCCGAAGCCGCCGGCCAATGCCCCGGCCACCGAAGCGATCACGCTGTACCCGCAGCCGCGCGAACTGCCCGACTTCAATCTGGCCCAGTCCGACGGCACCCGCCTGATCCCGGGCGAACTGAAGGGTCACTGGACCCTGGTGTTCTTGGGCTTCACCTTCTGCCCGGACGTCTGCCCGACCACCCTGGCCGAGCTGGCCGGCGCGCAGAACCAGTGGGAGGCCCTGCCCGACAGCCTGCGCCCGCGCGTGCTGTTCATCTCGGTCGACCCGGACCGTGACAGCGCCACCCGCCTCGGCGAGTACGTGCACGGCTTCCACAAGGACACTCTGGCCGCCACCGCCGATGTGCCCTCGCTGGAGCGCTTCGCCACCTCGCTGGGCTTCGTGTTCCAGAAGGTGCCGGGCAAGCACTTCGACGAGAACCCCGAGGATTACACCGTCGAGCACTCGGCCAGCCTGGCCGTGCTCGACCCGCAGGGCCGCCTTGCCGGCCTGGTGCGGCCCCCGTTCAACGCGCCGGCCATTGCCCGCGACCTGCAGAAGCTGACCGAGAAAACCGCCCCATGAGCCTCACCACCGCCCTGACGTACGCCCTGCCCCACCGCCTGCTGTCCTCGATGGCGCGTTCGCTGGCGTACTCGGACGATCCGCGCGTGTCGCGCTGGCTGATCGACACGGTCACCCGCAAGTTCAACGTCAATCTGGACGAAGCGGCCAACCCGGACCCGCGCAGCTATGCCACCTTCAACCAGTTCTTCACCCGTGCGCTGAAGCCGGGCGCGCGCGTGGCCGATGCCGATCCGCGCAGCCTGGTGATGCCGGCCGATGGCCGCATCAGCCAGCTCGGCAGGATCGAAGCCGGCCGCATCTTCCAGGCCAAGGGCCAGTCGTTCACCGCCGCCGAACTACTGGGCAGTGACGAGGATGCCAAGCCGTACAACGACGGCCTGTACGCCACCGTGTACCTGTCGCCGCGCGACTACCATCGCGTGCACATGCCGTGGACCGGCACCCTGCGCGAAACCGTGCACGTGCCGGGCCGCCTGTTCAGCGTCGGCCCGGCCGCCGTCAACGGCGTGCCGCGCCTGTTCGCGCGCAACGAACGCCTGGTCTGCCATTTCGACACCAGCTTCGGCCCGATGGTCAGCGTGATGGTCGGTGCGCTGCTGGTGTCCGGCGTGGAAACCGTGTGGAGCGGCGAAGAAATTCCGGCCTACGGTGACCGCATCACCCGCAAGGACTACCGCGGCCGGGGCATCCAGCTGGAGCGTTTCGCCGAGATGGCGCGCTTCAACTACGGCTCGACCGTGATCGTGCTGCTGCCGCCGGGCGTAGCCGAGTTCGCCCCGCAGCTGGGCGCCGAAAGCCCGGTGCAGCTGGGCCAGGCGCTGGCGAAGCTGCGCTGACAAAAAGGGGACGGAGGGGATTAAGTCGTTTATGCATAAACGACTTTATGCCCTCCGGCCCCATTTTCCACAACGGAATGCCGGCCAGCGGCCGGCACTACCG